>JANWVS010000255.1:0-2477 GCA_025056835.1 Gemmataceae bacterium
ATGCCAATCGTACAAAGCAGTGCGTTGCCCCATGGGTCGGCTCTCCGAAGCGATGGGGAAGGTGTAGAAAACCCGCGGCGCGGTTTCAACGGCAGTCGGCAGTTATTGGCCCTGCCATCGGACCTCGCGGAATTGCAAAGGCGCCCCACAACAACCGCAGGGACCGCCTTCGACATCGCGAATCGAACAGATGTCGCACCAGTAATAGACTTCGTGAAGCTGACCGTCGCGGACCGTGTGGACGTTGACCGCTTGCAACAACTGCGACTTGGGCAACAAGCGACCAGTCAAGCGCACCGGGCGGTTGCGAAGTTTGGCGTCGCTGAAGAACAAACGAGTTGCAGGTTCCTTGATCAGCGGCAAGACGCGACCGTCGTCGGTGACGAGAACCAGCCAATACGGCGCCGCATCGGCGTCGATTTTGACGCCTTGTTTGCCGAAGGCGTCGCTCAACGGCACCACTTTGCCGAAAAAGTAGCGTGGTTCCTCGCTGCCCGCTCGCTCCCCCGCCCGCAGACGCAGCGCCGGCACCAGCGCGGGCACCAGCGCGAAAGCCACGACGGCCAGAAGGGCGAGTCGACGAGCGTGAATCATGGCAACGCTCCGATGAAGTTATGAGCCAACATCCTTCGATCAGTGGGTACGAAGATAACATACGGACGTCCACGGCAACACGCGACCCGGATCAACATGATTGGCATGCCCTAGGCCGACGTACCTCGTGCCGGCTACTGCTTCCCCTACCAAGACGACGGCGGTGCCGCGGCCCGCTGCGGCTAGACAGGCAAATCACGAAGCGAAGCGAACTTTTTTAGGAAATTCGGACGAAACAAGCCAAGAAGGTCTTGTAATTTACCAATAAGCGGGTAACATCCTTTTCTTAACGGAACACATGGCCGGCGCTGATGGATCGCCAGCTGTGTGTGGGCAACATTGTCCATCGGAGGACCCGCTTGTTTATGAACATTTCTGATGAGCGTACCGGGAACCCACCTCAACGCCATGTCGTGATGGAACGCGGCCTCGACGATGAAGAGCCTCCCGGTAAGCCAAGGCGCCACCCCTTGTGGCGCAACGTCCCCAAGAAACAATGGGACGATTGGCGTTGGCAGATGCAAAACGCCATCCGCTCGGTTCGGCAACTTCGGGAATTGTTGCCAATTGAGCCTGCCGACCTGGAGATCATGGGCCAACTCGAAGCCGAGTACAAACTCGCCATCCCCCCCTACTACTTCTCTCTGATCGACGTCAACGATCCCCACGATCCCATTCGGCTGCAATCGGTCACTTCGCCCCTCGAGGCCAAATCGTCGTTCGAAATGGAAGATCCTCTCGAGGAGGATCAAGATTCGCCGGTGCCGGGCATCACGCACCGTTATCCGGACCGCGTGTTGATGGTGACAACGCATGTCTGCACGATGTATTGCCGCTTCTGCACGCGCAAACGGGCGACCATGGTTCGGGGCGGTTGGGACGCCGTCAACCGCGACGACGAGCGGATGATCGATTACATCCGCGCCCATCGCGAAATCCGCGACGTGATCGTCTCCGGCGGCGATCCCTTGACCCTCCCTTACCCGAAGTTGCAATGGTATCTGCACCAACTCCGGGACATTCCGCACGTCGACGTCGTTCGCATCGGGACGCGGGTGCCGACGACGTTGCCACAAAAACTGTTCGACAAAGAGTTGATCGACATCCTCGCCTCGGCCGAAAAAGTCTGGATTCAGACGCACTTCAATCATCCGCGGGAAATTACTCCCGAAGTGGCCCGTGTTGCCAAGACGTTGCTTCGCGCCGGCATGCCCCTGAACAACCATACGGTCCTGATGAAGGGGATCAACGACGACGTCGAAACCATGCGGCAGCTAATGCGGGCTTTGCTGCGCGTCAAGATTCGTCCCTATTATCTGTTCCATTGTGACCCGGTGACCGGTGCCGGTCATTTCCGGACCTCCATTTGGAAAGGGCTGGAAATCATGGAAGGCCTGCGGGGCCACATCTCGGGCTTGGCGGTGCCGACCTACGCTGTGGATGCTCCGCACGGCGGCGGTAAAATTCCTCTGCTGCCGAATTACCTGGTCAGTGCCTCGGACGACTGCGTGGTCCTGCGCAATTACGAAGGGATGCTGGTGCGCTATCAGGCGGAGGACAAGCCGACCACAATCCGCGAAACGGTCAATCGTGGAGTCAGCCAACTCATGCAAGGTACGCGCACGGCGCTGGTGCCCAACGGCAACGAGCGCATGGCGCGGCGGCGGCGCAACCGCGAGTTGGCGGCTCAGCGTCGGACCGAGGAAGCTGCCGCGGCCAACAAGAATACGGCCGTTGCGCCCGCTTCGCAGCCTTTGCTGGTGCCGCTGCCGGTACTTTCCCTAAGCGCCGCCGCAGGAGGACCATGAGCCGCGACCGCGGGGCAGACGGCTTGGTCTGCCCCGTCGCTTTTTGCCGAGGAGCCGCCATGCAAATCTATCCCG
>JANWVS010000255.1:2487-4417 GCA_025056835.1 Gemmataceae bacterium
ATCGACCTCCGCGGCGGGCGGTGCGTTCGCCTGCGGCAAGGAGCTTACGATCAGGAAACGGTTTATGGCGCAGATCCGGCGGCCATGGCCCAACGCTGGGTCAAGGAAGGTGCTCAAGCGTTACATCTTGTGGATCTGGATGGGGCCAAGGAAGGACGTCCCAGGAATCAGGCGGCGATTCGCGCCATTGTCGCTGCCAGCGGCGTACCGTGTCAATTCGGTGGGGGCCTGCGCAGCGAGGCCGATATTCTCGAGGCATTCGCTTGGGGGGTGGCCCGCGTGGTGATTGGCACGAAAGCGTTGCAAGCGCCGGACTGGCTGGAGCAGATGGCGAGGCGCTTTCCCAACAAGATCGCCCTGGGCATCGACGCCAAGGAAGGGCGGGTGGCCACCCATGGTTGGCTCGAAGTTTCTGAAGTCAGCGCTGTCGACCTGGCGCGGCGCGTCCAGCACCTGCCGTTGGCCTGCTTGGTGTACACCGACATCAGCCGCGACGGCATGCTCCAAGGCATCAATGGCGAAGGGATCGCCGCCATGGTGGCGGCCACGACCTTGCCGGTCATTGCCTCCGGCGGCGTGACAACGCTCAATGAGGTACGGCAGCTGGCGGCCATGGGAGTCGCCGGTTGTATTGTGGGCCGCGCTCTTTACGAAGGCCGCTTGAATTTGAAAGATATTCTTCACGCCGCTACCGCATACCAATGAAGTCCCTGGCGCGAAGAGAGCGCAAAGGGATCACGCCGACGGCGCCTCTTCAGCTGGGGAGCATCTATGGCCAACCATAAGACCGATGACATTCGTACCGTAGCCCTGGTCGGACATGAAGTTGCCGGAAAAACGTCTTTGGCCGACGCCTTAGTGTACAAGGCCAAGGCGACGGATCGCCGCGGCTGCGTCGATGACGGCACGAGCCTCTCGGATTTCGACGATGAGGAAAAGCGGCAAAAATACTCGATCGACTCGAGTGTCCTCCATCTCGACCACCAAGGCAAGCGGATTTACTTGATCGACACGCCGGGCAAACCGGACTTTGTCGGCCAGGCCTTGGCCGCGCTGAACGCCGTCGAAACCGCCGTCGTCGTTGTTTCCGCCACGGCGGGAGTCCAGGTCAACACGCGGCGGCTGTTCAACGAAGCCGGCAAACGCGGCTTGGCGCGCATCCTCGTCATCAATCGCCTCGACGGCGACAACATCCAGTTTGCCGACTTGTTGCGCAACATCCGCGGCACCTTCGGGAGTCGCTGCGTCCTGTTCAACGCCCCCAACGGCGTCGGCCCGGCGTTCACCGGTCTGGTCAGCGTTCTTCAGCCACCCGCGTCGCTGCCGGCCGGTTGTCCTGTCGACATTGACGCTGAACGCACGGCACTCATCGACGCCATCGTGGAAAGCGACGAGGCACTCATGGAGAAATATCTGACCGAGGGAACGGTGACACCGGAGGAGCTGGCGGCGGTGTTACCCAAGGCCCTAGCCACCGGGACAATCGTACCGATGTTTTGCACGTCCACCAAGAAAGACAAGGATCTGGGCGTGGCCGAATTCCTAGAGGCCATCGCGAAATTCGCCCCGTCGCCCAAGCAGGTGGCGCCGAAAAAGGCCGTCAAAGGCAGCGGCGACAAAGCCCAAGAGCTTACCTTGGAACCCAACGAGTCGGCCGAATTCGCAGCCCAGGTGTTTAAGATCCTCAACGACAAATTCGTGGGAACATTGAGCTTTTTCCGGGTTTACTCAGGCAAGATCACGGCTGAGCAGCAACTCATCAATGCGCGCACGCAGCGCGGCGGCCGCAGCGGCGGGCTATTTGTCATGCAAGGCAAAACCCAAAAACCGATCCAAGAAGCCGTGCCGGGGGATCTGGTGGCCGTGGCCAAGGTTGAGGACCTCAAAATCGGCGACACGATCGGCACGACGGCCCAGCCGGTACGATTGC
>JANWVS010000256.1 GCA_025056835.1 Gemmataceae bacterium
TTGCTCAGCGTGTACTGGTAGGCATCGAGGTAGCGGCTGCGTTCCGCCGGATCCATCTCCTTGTCGTCCCGGACCTGCGCAACCACTTCCTCATACACCTTGGCCGCCTCTTCGTACTCCCCGGCTTCGCGGAGCACCCATCCCTTGAGCTGGCGCTGGAACCAGTGGTCGCGGGCCTTGAGGAGGTTGTCGGCCAAGCGCAGCGCCTGCTTGTAATCCCCCTTCTTCGCGATCGATTGGATCAACAAACGATGGACCCCGGGACGCAGGCGGTCGGCACTGTCAAAACGCTCGAATTCCTCGAACGTAATTTCCCCGAAGCGATTTTCGAACGGCACGAGCACATAGCGTTCTTTGCCGTCGTCGGTCTTGAGCTCGAGCAGTTCTCGGCAGATGCGGGCGCTGTCGTCGTAACGCTTGTTTTCGAAGTAGAGATCGATCAGCGCACCGTACGATTGCAAGAGCTTGTCGGCGCTTTGGAGCTTGACCGCGTAGTTGATGCAAACGCGGTACAAGGTTTCCGCGGCCTTGAAGTCCTTGAACTCGGCCGCTACCGACGCCAGCACCAACGCGGCATTGTACGACAACACTTGCTTGGCCGCGTCAGCCGTCAACGGCAAGGCAGCCTCGAGCAGTTTCTTGGCCTTTTTCGGCTCGGCCAGCAGCTGCTTGATGGCACCCCCTAAGGGACCGCTTCCGGTCAGAGTGTTGAGTTGGGCCAGCTCCTTGGGGAGTTCCGC
This sequence comes from Gemmataceae bacterium, assembly GCA_025056835.1. GTDB lineage: Bacteria > Planctomycetota > Planctomycetia > Gemmatales > Gemmataceae > JANWVS01. Next base: position 741 of record JANWVS010000256.1, read on the forward strand.
GTTCGCATGCGCCGCCGTTGCTGCGAAGCCGCCCAGAACGATCGTCAAGCCGAAGCGAACCACACCGCCGGTCATGTCGCACCCCAAGGAACCATCCTGACGTTCGAACTACTCCAACTTTTTTATGGTAACGAATTCGACCGATCGAAGCTACGGGAACTGCCTTGAGGCATGGCCGCTTTTTGGGCCATCCGCACCGACAACTGCCTCGTCGCGGCTCTCGCCCCAGCAGCCCCTCGGCGCCCCAACAGCCGGTCGCCCTCGTAGCCCGTCGCTCCGTGACGGGCACCTCAACCCAAAACCAACAGCCAACGCCGACAACGCACGGCCACCCAGCATGGCAATCCAGTCTTCCAAGGTCAGCAACCTGCGGCCGCTTCGACTCCGCCACGCCTTTGAAGTCAACGCAGTCCGAAGTCATCCGTTGCTCGACCGGGGAGGAAGTCGCTCGGCTGCACCGGCGGCGCGTTAGTCTTTCGCCGTTTCGGAAAAACCTTTCAGCTTGCCGGCGACACGGCGGCTTCGTGGTTGCTCCGCTCGCGCTGAAAGATTTCCAAGAACAGCAGGCGCGTCTGGGCGGTGTGACGCTCCATTTCTTGCAGGAGCCGCTGGCCGGCATTGACGCCAAGCCCGCCGTCGAAGCCGAGCCGTCGGGCGAGTTTTTCGAGCTCCTCCGGGGCCGACGGCAGTTCGTCCAGCGAGCGGTTGTGGTAGATGCGCAGCCGGCTTTCGACGAGGCGCAAAAAGTCGTAGCACGAGCGGAGGGCGGCATACTCGCTTTCGGAGAGCAAGCCGGCTTCGTGCAGGGCCGCCAGGGCCTGCCAGGTGTTGGGATGACGCACGGCGGGCAGCCGCTTGCCATACTTGAGACGAAACATCTGCACGAGAAACTCAATGTCGACGATGCCGCCGTAGCCCCGCTTGAGATCGCGCTTGCTGCCGGCGGCTTGCACCCGCTCGCGCATCGCTTTGATTTCATCGGCCAGCGCCGGGTGCCACGCGAGTTCGTACACGGCGCTGTTGATCGCCTCCATGACCTGCCGGCTGAACTCGGGGTCGCCGCAGACGACCCGGCCGCGCGACAGCGCCTGTCGTTCCCAAAGTTGAGCGCCGCCGCCGTGGTAGTAGCGTTCGAACTCATTGAGGGGAATGACCAGGCTGCCAGATTTGCCGGTGGGCCGCAGACGCATGTCGACGTGATAGAGCCGGCCCATCGGCCCCATGTAGCTGGCGGTTTTGATGATGTGGCGGGCCAGCTCGGAGTAGAAATGAAAGTTGTCGGTCAACTCGAACGTGTCCCAGCGCGAGGAATCGGGCGGCGGCATGGTGCGGCCGTCGCCTTCGTAGACGAGGATGAGATCGAGGTCGCTGTGGTAGCTCATTTCCCGGCCGCCGAGTTTGCCGAGGCCGAGGATGGCGTAGCGGCTGAGCTGGCCTTCGCGTGGTCCCTGCATCAGCACCGGCTGGCCGAGACGTTTGACCAGGATCGGGTACTGAATCGCGGCGATTTGCCGGAGGATGACTTCGGCAAGATCGGAAAGCTCTTCGGTCGTGGCTTGAAGATCGTCCTTGCCGAGAATGTCGCGGACGCCGATGCGGAGCAATTCCTTGTCCTTGAAGCTGTGCAGGATCGGGTCGGGATCGTCGGCCCCGCGGCAGAGATCGGCGAGTTCGTGTTCCAGCTCGGCCAGGGTGCGCCGCTGGTTGAGCACCAGGCTGTCCAGCAACTCGTCGATCATGCCCGGATTATTGATGAGGATTTCCGAGAGATACTGGCTCCAGGCACACAGTTCGACGTAGAGCTTGAGACTCGGTTGATTGAAGCTGAAAAGCTCCCAAAGGATCCCCTTGCCGCCGAGCGAGGCCGACACCTTTTCGAGATTGACCAAGGCCAGATCGGGATCGGGGGTCTCGGCCAAGGCGCGAATCAAGCGCGGGGCGATGTTGGCCAGAAATTGCCGACAGCGCCGCGACGAAAGAAACGGGATCGTTTCCGTGGCAAGCTGGTTGAGGTTCTGGTAGGCGGCCATGGCGTCCTTGAAGGGATACTGGCCCAGGACTTGCTGAATGCGCTCGGGATCGGGATTAGGGTCGAGGAGTAGATCCGCTTCGGGTTCTGCCTGGCCGCCCTCGCCGCTGAAAGTCTGATGAAGCAAATGATCGAGAATGCGGCGATTCAGCTCGGTTTTTTCCTGGAAGTCGCGGCGAAAGGCCTCGAGGGGATCGAGCCGCGTGCTCGTGGGGAACAGCAAACCGGCCCCGGAAGCAACGGCCGGAGAAAGCTCGCTCCCGTCGCGCGCCTCCGGCGGAGCGTAGCCCATGCGAAGGGCGAGTTTGCGCAAGTCGTCGTGGTCGGCGGGGATCGTGTGCGTTTGCAAATCGAACATGACCTGCAAGCGGTGCTCGACCTTGCGGAGGAAACGATAAGCGTCGTCGAGAACGCGATATTCGGTGTCGGTCAGGCAGCCAACCTTTTCCAGAGCGGCCAGGGCCTTGAGCGTGTTGGGCTGGCGAACCTCGGGCAGGTCGCCGCCGTTGAGCAGCTGCAAAAACTGAATGGTAAACTCGACGTCGCGGATGCCGCCGTGGCCGGTTTTGACGTCGGTGATGGTGGTGCCGGCGCGGTCGGTCTTCTGTTCGATCTTCCGCTTGAGGGCCTTGATCTCGTTGATCTCGGCCACGCTGAGGTACTTGCGATAGACAAACGGCTCGATGGCCTTGAGAAATTCCTCGCCGAGGCGGACATTGCCGGCGACGGGTCGGACCTTGATGAGGGCTTGGCGTTCCCAGGTACGGCCCAGCGTGTCGTAGTACGACAGGGTGCTGGCGAGCGACCGAGCCAGGGGGCCGCGGTGTCCCTCGGGCCGCAAACGCAGGTCGACGCGATAGGCTTGGCCGTGGACGGAATGGGCCGAAAGCAACCGCACGACCTCGGTGCAGACGCGGGCGTAATAATCGTCGTTGGTCGTGCCGCCGCCGCGGGCGCCGCGCGTTTCTCCTTCTTCGTCGTAAAGAAACATCAGGTCGATGTCGGAGCTGTAGTTCAACTCTTTGCCGCCCAGTTTGCCGAAGGCCAGGATCACACACCGGGCCGGTTGCTGCGCCTGCGTGTAAGGCTCGCCGAACCGGCGGCTGACGGTGCGGAGCCCGCACGCCAAGGCCACCTCGAGCGACGTATCGGCGACGCGCGAGATGTCGCGCGTGATCTCCTCCAGGGGTCGATCGCGGATGATGTCGTTGACGCCGATGCGCAACAATTGCTTCTGACGAAAGACGCGGAAAGCGCGGAGCACGCCGGCGTCGTCGAAGGCGGCGTCGACCTCGCCTTGCAGCTGCTGCAACATCTCCGCCCGGCTCGGACTGCTGCGCAGCGGAATGCGCAGCATGTCGAGATAATCGGGATGAGCGATGAGCAAGTCGCTGAAAAACTGGCTCGCGCTGAAAAGCTGCAAGAGCGTTTCCAGCGTCCGAGCCCGGCCCTCCAACAAGATCGGCACCTGGGCACTGCCCTCGGCCGCCGCCAAGAAACGCTCGAGATTGTTGAGGGCCATGTCGGCGTCCGGGCAGCGCGGCAGCAATCGCGCCAGGGGGTGGCACAATTCCGCGAGCACGTCGACGCCGAGCGCCTCGGCCAATCGGGTCAAGTTGACCCGGCCGC
>JANWVS010000257.1 GCA_025056835.1 Gemmataceae bacterium
CACACTTGGAAGAAGACGTAGATCGTGAAGAACAGCGTCGCTTGGAGGACGGTGAAGCTGACGACAGCTGCTTGGCCGTCGTAGAGCCAGCTGCCGTCGGGCGCTGGTATTAACTTGGGATCATCTTTGGCGACGACCTCGCGCTTGGCGCCGGTTTCCACCAACCAGGCGCCCTCGCCGGCGAACAAACCGGGCTTTGTCGGATCGCCGCGAAACAGCACCAAGAGCGTCAGCATGACCACGATGAAGAAACCGGCGGTGATGAAGATCGTCTTGGCCATGGCTGGGGTGACGATGTTTTCCTCGCGGCGTTTGGGCTTTTGTTTCATGACGCCCGGCCGCGGCGGCTCCGAGCACAGGGCCATCGACGCAAAGGTATCCATGATGACGTTGATCCACAGCAGCTGCAAAACGGTGAACGGCGCCTTGACGTTGAACAACAGTATTCCCAGGAAGGTGATCGCCAGGGCGCTGACGTTGATTGTCAACTGGAACTGGATGAAACGCTGAATGTTTTCATAGAGCGAGCGGCCCCAGTGGACCGCCTTGACAATCGTGGAAAACGCATCATCGAGCAGAACAATCTTGCTGGCTTCTTTAGAGACCTCGGTGCCGGCAATTCCCATGGCCAAGCCGACGTCGGCTTTTTTCAAGGCGGGGGCGTCGTTGGTGCCGTCGCCCGTGACGGCCACGACTTCGCCCAGCTGCTGGAGCAGTTTGACCATGCGGAACTTGTCCAGCGGCTTGGCCCGAGCAACGATGCGCAAGCCCGGCAGTGCCCGCTTTAGCTCTTCGTCGTCCATTTCGTTGAAGCGCTTGCTGGTGACGATGGCGGCGCCGGGGGTGTCGATCGGCTCATCCGGCCGGGGCACCAGGCCGATTTCGTAGCCGATGGCCCGGGCCGTTTCCTGATTGTCGCCGGTGATCATTTTCACTTCGATACCGGCGTCGCGGCACTGGGCCACGGCATCCTTGACGTCCGCCCGGAGCGGATCGCGGATGGCCACGAAGCCGGCGAAAATCAGGTCTTTTTCCAGCAGATCGCGGCGGTCGTGCAGGCTGTCTTCGTCGCGCGGCGTCTCCGGCGGCAGCGGGGCGTAGGCGAAGGCCAGCGTGCGCATGGCCAAGGCGGCAGCCTGCTGAATTTGGCCGCGAATTTGCTCGCGTCGGTCCGCGGTGAGCGGCTGCGTTTGCCCGTCGGTGCCCAGGCACGAAGTACAACAATCCAGAATCCACTCCGGGGCGCCTTTGACCAAAACGACCAGTCCCGTGTCGTGGGCGACAACCGTCGTCATCCGTTTGCGCTCGGACGAGAAATGGACCTGGTAAAGCACCGGGAATTGATGCCGCAGGCGATTGTAGTCCAACCCGGCCTCACGCAGCCATTGCAGCAGCGCGCCTTCCGTCGAGTTGCCGAGCGTGACGACCTTGCCGTTCTTTTCTTCGAGATTGGCGGTCGAGTTGACGGCGCTGTTGAGGGCGAGCCAGTCGAGGGCTGTGCCGTTGTGCGTGAACGGATCGCGGGCCTGAGGCAATTGCCAGCTGGCGCTGTGGCGCTGCGCGACCAGCCCGTCGGCCACTACGCGCTCCACCTGCATTTTGTTCTGCGTAAGCGTGCCGGTCTTGTCGGAGCAGATGACTGTGGCCGAGCCGATCGTCTCACACGCCACCAATTGCCGGACGAGAGAGTTGGCCCGCGTCATCTTCCGCATGGCGAGAGCCAGCGACACGGTGACGCTCATCGGTAGCCCTTCCGGCACGGCGACGACGATGATAATGACCATCATCACGAAGTAGCCGAGCAGCGCGCTGAGGTTGGTGAGAAGGTCAGGCCCGAACCCTTGCTTTGTGCCGGGCCAGAAGACGTCGCCGTTCCATATGCCGCGGCCCACCTGCGCCAGGAAGATCGCCCCGGCGGCGTAATAGCCGACCTTGCTGATCAGGTCGGCGAGATCCGCGAGCTTGTGCTGGAGCGGTGTCAGTTCCTTGGATATGGTCAACTTGCGCTTGACTCGGCTTTCTTGGGTTTCGGCGGTCGTCGGCGCTGCCTCGTCGTCGTCTGTGTCGGTTTCGGCCGACAACCGCCGGGCGATCTGGCCGAGGTACGTGGCGTCGCCGACTTCCGCGACCAGCATCAGGCCGGCGCCGTCGACGACTTGCGTGCCCCGGTACAGACAGGCCGGTTGGTCGGGCCCCTCGGCGGCGTCGTCGGCGGGGCGGACCGCTTTGCGAACCGGTTCCGCTTCACCGGTCATGAGCGATTGATCGACGTACAACTCGGTGGCCTTGATTAAGCGGCCGTCGGCAGGAATCTCGTCGCCCATTTCCAGTTCGACGAGGTCGCCGACGACGACCTCCTCCAAGTCGACACTGCGCACGGTCCCATCGCGCAAGACGCGGGCCTGCATCGATTCTTTGCGAGCGTTGAGCAGCTCAAACTCGCGGTCGCTCTTGTACTCGCTTAGAAAGGCGACGCCGGTGGCCAGAATGACGGCGACCATGACCGCCAGACCTTCGACCAAAACGTGGCCGTGCGCCAAGCCGACGAAGAACAGCACCATGGCCGACGCGAACATCAACGACGGCACCCAGTGCCCTTTTTTCAAGAGCACGGCTCCGGCAAAGACGACGATCAGGCTGCCCACGGCGATGCCGCCGGCCCGATTGGATGCCTTGAACAAATCGACGACCATCGACAGCAACGCCGCCGCCAGCAGGATCTTGATGATCGGCTCGTCAAACTTTTCGAGAAACTTTTTCCAGATCGGCTCCCGGGGCAGGGGCGTCAGGCGGTTGGCACCGTGGCGCTGCCGACTCTCTTCCACTTGGGCGGCGGTAAGACCAAATTCGGGATCCAACGAGAACTGTTGCGTGAGGGCGGCGACGGTTTGCATGAGGATGTCATATAGCGCCGATCGAGGTTCGACACGATTGCCGAGGGCCGGCCGGGGGGGCGAGGCCGCAACAGGTCCCGCTCCAACGACAGCCCGCCCTGCGCGGCGCGAACCCGGTATCGCCGGCAGCTGTCTGGAGGACAAGTAAAGCCGCCCGGCCGGCGGCGCTGTGGACCTGATCGATGTCATCGGTTCGCCGCGTTCCGCGGACGGATTCTAACGACGGCGGCTTGATGCGGTTAGCTCAACGGTGGAGCACCAGGCGCCGGACCTGGGGTTGTAGGTTCGACTCCTACGCCGCTGCGGAGCGAGTACCACCTCGTTCCACCGACGCGCGTAGCGCGTCTCGCAATGGCCCGACGGCGGCGGGCGCCGTCATCATCCGCCGTCGTTGGCGCAGGCCCGGCGCCAACGCGGCAGCCACGGAGAGCGGCCTTGCAGGCAGTGGATACCGTTGTCGCCGCCGCGCTCGACCGAGCCGTGGTGCCGACGAATGCCCACATCGCCCGGGGGGTCGTCGGTCGGCCGGCGAGGTCGGCCCTGGCCGGCGCCAACTCAAACTTCCTCCGCCGCACGACGTGGGATGATCTCGGCCGCACCGCCTCCGAAGGGACGCGCGGGTAACGATCGCCCACCGCGGCGGGCGCAGCGGCAGTGTTGCGGCGCGGAATCCGGCGCTTGACAACCGCCGGCGAAGCTGTATCAACTCGTCAGCCATGGCACGTTACTTCAAGTTTCACACGGCCGCGGAACTTGCCGCTGCCAGCCGCGGGCTAGGCTTGTCGCTTCGCTTTAGCGAGGATTGGTCGCCGCTCTTTCGGTCGGTGGTCGTCGGCCGTCACACCGTCGGCAACGCCTTCTGCATTCAGCCGATGGAAGGTTGCGACGGAACGCTGGAGGGTGCTCCCGGAGAATTGACCTTTCGCCGTTACCAACGCTTCGGAGGCGGCGGTGCGAAATTGATTTGGGTCGAGGCCGCCGCCGTGGTCGAGGCCGGTCGGGCCAACCCGCGCCAACTGCTCGTCCAGGAGGCCCACGCCTCGGGCCTGGCGAAAATGGTGGCGGTCTGCCGACAAGCACATCGCGCCGCTTTCGGCCGCGACGACGACCTCGTCATCGGCCTGCAACTGACCCATTCCGGGCGCTACAGCTATCGCCGAGCCTTGCCGGTCGTCCACGATCCGTTGCTCGACCCGCGGACGCCGGCCGATCGAACCACGGGCGCGGCCATCGACGTATCGTACCCGCTGATGAGCGACGACGACCTCCAGCGTCTGACGGACGCCTACGTGGCCGCGGCCAAAATCGCCTGGCGCGTCGGCTTCCAATTCGTCGACATCAAGCAATGTCATCGTTACTTGCTCAGCGAACTGCTGGCCGCCCGCACTCGACCCGGTCGTTACGGCGGCAGCCTGGAGAATCGCACGCGCCTGGCCCGCGACGTGTTGACGGCCGTGCGGGCGGAAGTCCCCGAGCTAATGCTG
>JANWVS010000258.1 GCA_025056835.1 Gemmataceae bacterium
CTGTTTCTCGCGGGTCTGTGTGCTGGGGGATACTTGCTGGTTCGCGCCGAATTGATTCCTGGTCTGCGCCCGGACCCGTTGTTCGATGTCGACTCAATGGCACGCCCGGTTGGCATTGGATTGCTCTATGTTTATTGCTACGCCATGACGGCCGTAGCCCTGCGCGTCTGGGTGATGCGTTCCGTGCCGGCGACCAAGACGTGGGTCCTCCTCCTCGTGCTTTGCGGGCTGGGCTGTGCGGTGCCGCCGATCATCTCCTTCCTAATCAACTACGACACCCCGTGGTTGTACGAACAACAGTGGCCATGGCTTTTGTTCAATCCCTTCGTGGCGATGGTTGAGTTTTCTACACGAACGTCGCTGTTCTGGGAAGTGTTTTTGACGTTCGCGGCAGGTTGGGCAACCACAGTCACGGTGCTCACCCTGCCGTGGTTCATTCGTCAGTTCCGGGCGTTTCAGCCCTACGACGGGCCTACGACCCCGCCGCCGGTGATTCTTATGGAAAGCTCTTCCCAGACGCTGTCGGCCGTCCGCTAGTCTGCCTTTCGAGTCCGGGGCGTTTTGGTCGGAGTGCGGTAGATGGATGACTTGCGCCAAGCGTTGCAGGCCGGTGAACACGCCGGTGCGAACTACGTGCTGCGGACGCCGCGCGGCCGGCCCCAAGGTGTTGTCGGTGGGTATCAAGGCGCTGGGGCTGGCAGTTCGCTGGAATTCAAAGAACACCGCGCTTATGAACCCGGCGACGACCTGCGCCATCTCGACTGGAACGCTTATGGCCGGAGCGACCATCTCGTCGTCAAGTTGTTTCACGAGGAGGTAACACCCCATCTCGACTTGATTCTCGACGGTTCGCGGTCGATGGCCCTCAGCGGCAGCGTCAAAGCGCACGCGGCCGTGGCCTTACTCGGTTTCTTCGCCGCGGCCGCCGCCAACGCCGGTTTCTCGCGCCGCACCTGGCTCGCCCGCGACGGCTGCGCCCCGCTCTTGGGCAGCGGTGGGCGGAGCCAAACCTGGGAATTGCCCGCGTTCGACTTTCGCGGTTCACTGGGCGATGCCTTCGCCCGCCGTCCGCCCCGCCTTCGGCCGCGCAGTTTTCGTATCGTCATCAGCGACCTGTTCTGGCCCGGCGACCCAGGGCACCTGCTCGCTCGCTGTGCCGACCAGGCCGCTGGACTTGTGGTCATACAGCTTCTCGCCGCCCACGACGTCAGACTACCCGAGCGCGGCAACCTCCGGCTTATCGACATGGAAACCGATCGCACCTGGGAGCTGCTCGTCGACGACGCAGCGCTGGAACGCTACCGCCGGGCCAGGGAGCGGCACTACGAGCTTTGGCAATCGGCCTGCCGCCAAGCCGGTGCGTTGCTGACCACGATCATTGCGGAAGAATTGCTGCGCGACTGGCGCCTCGACGCGCTCGTCGCAGCCGAACTGTTGCAGGTGACCTGACGTCGCTTGCCGCCGCCGACCAAGCCAGCAATAATAGAGGGAACATGCTGCGTCAAGGCATGGCGCCGAAGTGGCGGAATGGCAGACGCGCTGGACTCAAAATCCAGTGTCCTCACGGACGTGTGGGTTCAAGTCCCACCTTCGGCAGTGAAGCACGTCAGGGACCAGCGCAGCCAGGATCGTCGAGCTTAAGGTTGCGCTGCCTCCTCGGCGACGAGAATCATCGTGGCGATGTCGATGAGTTTGCGGCTTTTTTCACTGGCGAGTTTCTGGAGCCGGCGAAAGGCTTCGTTTTCGTCCAACCCGGTTCGTTTCATTAAGATGCCCTTGGCCCGCTCGATGATTTTGCGGTCTTCCAAGGCCTGACGCAACGATGCCGCTTCGCGGCGCAACTCTTCGAACTGCTGAAACCGGCGCATGGCCAAGGCAATGGCCGGTCCGAGATCGGCCTGCTTGATCGGCTTGACGAGATAGCCCAGGATGTGATCCGCTTCCGCACGTTCGATCAATTGCGGTTCGTGATACGCGGAGACCAGGATGATGGGAACCGGCCGCTCCTTGTAAATCTCCACGGCGGCATCGATCCCGTCCATTTGGGGCATTTTGATGTCTGTGACGATCAGGTCCGGTTGCGTGGCCCGGCACAGCTCCACCAGTTCGCGGCCATTTTCAGCCACGGCCACGACCTGATGGCCCAATCGTCCCAAGCATTTGCGGAAGTAATCGCGCATGTCCGGTTCGTCATCGGCCACGGCGATTCGCAAAGGTGAAGTCATGGTGGCTCTCGCGGCAGGATCAATCGAATCTCGGCGCCGGTTGTCGGTTCACCGACCATGATCCGGCCTCCATGGGCCTCGATAAGCCGTTTGGCAATTGCCATGCCAAGCCCCGTCCCCTTGGTCTTGGTGGTGAAAAATGGCTCGAAAATGCGGCGCCGCTGTTCAGCGTTAAGCCCCGGACCATTGTCGCGCACGACGACGGCCACCGCCGGCCGGCCGTCGAGATCCGTACAGCGCGCTTCGATGACGATCCGCACCGGATCCGCACAGGCGGCCAGGGAATTCTCGAAGATATTACGAAAAACCTGTTCCAAGCGAAAGTGATCGACGTAACAATGCAGATCGACGCCGCCGACTTCCTCGACAAGCTCGGCATCGCGTCCTTGGCGCGTCAAAGCGAGATTGGCCCAGGCCTGCCGCCAGATCCCCGAAAGCTCCCAGTTCTCGCGATCGAGCTTGACCGGAGCGGCGTACCCGCGTACTTCCTCGTACAAGTGCCGCAAATGGTCTTGGGCCTTCTGGATTCGAGCGATGAGGTCGAGGGCCTCCGGACGGTCTTCGACTTCCCACGCGAGCATTTCCAAACACGATTGGCTGCGGGCCAGGGCGTTGCCGCTCTCGTGGGCGAGGCCAGCCATCATTTGACCGATGGCTGCCAAGCGTTCGTTCTGCAACGCTTGTTCATTGAGCCGGGCAATTTCCGCTTCGGCCCGCTTGCGCTCGGCAACGTGGGCCAGACGGGTGCGAATCAAGTCGGGATTGATCGGCTTGGTGATGTAATCTGCGGCTCCCAAGCGGATCGCGGAAATCGCTCCCTCCAGATCGGCGTAGCCGGTGATGATCACGATCGACGCACCCGGTGCCAATTTTTTGAGTCGCGGCAGCAGTTCCTCCGCGGTACCATCCGGCAATCGGCGGTCGAGCAAAATCGCCGCAATATCCGACCAGTCGTTACGTTGGAGGGCCTCGGCGGCCGTGCTAGCCGTCTCGACACGGTATTGATCGAGTTCCAAAATATCGCGGAGATTGGCCCGCGTGTCGGCGTCGTCGTCGATGACGAGCACGTGAAGCATGGCTAGCGTCGCGCAGAGTCGGCGAAGCACGGCGGGGCGGCCCGCCTGTCAGGGTCGTGTCAAGGTCTGAAGTATGCTCACCAGCTTAGGCACGTCGAATGGCTTGTAACAGACGGCGTCGGCCCCTTCGCGCACCATGGCTTGCACGAGTTCGTCAACGTCACCGCGGTGCCCGGTTATCACTATCGTCCGTGCCGACGGATTTGCCCGCCGCACCAGTCGGAAAACCGAGGCGCCGTCGCCGGCCGGCAGTTTCATATCAATCAGCACGGCGCGATAATGGTGATCACCCAGCTGTCGGGCTGCTTCTTGTTCATCGTGCGCCAACGACACGCGGAACCCACGCTGGCGTAGCAAATCCCAGAGGTTGGCGCACAGTTCGTGGTCATCGTCCACGATTAACACCAACGGTTGTTGCACGGCCTGACGGACCAGTTCCAGCAACTTCGGAAAATCTACCGGTTTGGCGACAACCTGCCAGGCCCCAGCCGCCACGACCTCTTCGGCCGTCGTTCCCGCGGCGTGGGCCGTCACCACAATGGCCACCGTGCCGGCGCGCAGCCGCTTGATTTCGCGGTAAAGCGTCAGTCCGTCCATCCCCGGCATCCGGTAATCCAAGAGTGCCACATCATAAGAATGCCGGCGCACCAGTTCCAGGGCGGTCGGCCCATCGCCAGCCGTGTCAACGAGGTATCCCAAATCAGTTAGGATGTCGGAGAGATTCCGACAGGTGTCGACGTCATCGTCCACAACCAGAATGCGCGTCGGCTGCGGGGACGTGGGCTGCCGGGCTGCGGCACCGTCGCGTCTTGCCGGATCCATGGTCGTCTCAACCACAGGCAGTTCCGTCACGCCGATGCAGGATTTACCCGAACCGTCGGCAAACAGATCGTAAATGTCGTCCCGACGCCAACGGTACTGCTCACACGAATGCTTCCCTGGATTTTATCGAGAATGGCGCGAGCGATGGCCAGCCCCAAGCCGAGGCCGCGCGCTTTGGTTGAAAACAACGGTTCGAGAACTCGCGCCATATTTTCCGGGGCTATGCCGATCCCGGTATCGGCGACGTC
>JANWVS010000259.1 GCA_025056835.1 Gemmataceae bacterium
CGATTGAATTCGAGGGGGAACCGGGTCGGCTGCGCATTGCCATTCGCCGCGTTGATGCCGAGGGGTGGGAGGTGCGCTTTTATGCGCCGCGCGGCCTTGCCCAACGTCTTGACGAGGCCGTCAAGTTGCTTGACTAACCTGATTTCCACCAGCGAACTTTCAAGGCCGGGAAGCGTTGTTTCCGGGCGTCTAAATTGACGGCGCAGATCGAAGTCGTTGCAACAAAGCAGCCATGTCGGCAGGCATGGTACTGGTCCACGTCAACCGCTGCTTCGTGGCTGGGTGAATCAAGCCCAACGTCGCAGCATGGAGCATAGGTCGTTGGGCACCACTGGGATCGGGAACAGGCGGCCCGTGAAGGGGCCGGTCATACACCCGTTCGCCACACAGGGGTGTGCCGCGTTCGCCGAGGTGGATGCGTACTTGATGGGTCCGGCCGGTTTCGAGTCGGCACTCGACCAAAGTGAATGGACCGAGGCGTTCGACGACGCGAACGTAAGTTACGGCCCGCTGTCCACGGCCGTGCGAGGAACTGCCTCGGCGGCCGTCCCCGCGGTCGGCGGCCAACCAGCTTTCGATCCGCTCATCCTTGGCTTGACCGCGCACCAAGGCCAGGTACGTTCGCGTGACAGCATGTGCCCGAAACTGCCGTCCTAATTCTCTCTCCGCTTCCGCCGTGCGGGCCACGACGAGCAGACCGCTGGTCTCTTTGTCGAGCCGGTGGACAGCTCGAAGGCGTCCACGGCGCAACTCCGGCAACGTCCGCGGCAAGAGGTCTACCAGCGTCGGCGGCAAGTAGCGCTGGGCCCGAGCACCGAATGCCCGAGTTTCGGCCGCATGCCGTACGGTGGTCAGACCAGCCGGCTTGTCGACAATGACAATGTGGTCATCACAGTCCACAATCCGAATCATCGTGTCGAACGAAGGTTGCGCGGTGCTTGCTTGCGACGACGCGCCGCCCGGCGAAGGACCCGTGTCGATGATTTCGAGGCATTCACCGGCCCGGACGCGCTGGCCGGCCTGGCGACACACCAGACCATTCAACCGCACCGCCGCACTTCGCAGGAATTGCTGCACACGTCGCCGGTCAAGGTGAAGCTCAGCCGCGAGTACCTTGCCGAGCGGTTGGCCGTCGTGTTGAGCGCTAAGCGTAATCCGCCGATGAGCCATGATAGATCGAAAGGCCTACATTACCCCCACGGCGGTCAGGGCCGTGGCCACTTTGTCCAAGAGCTGTGGGGGAAGCTCCATGGTGCCGCGACACTTGGGATACTTGGAGCAACCGAGGAAATGGGTTCCGCCGCGGCCGGAGCGTAGTTTCATGGCTGCGCCACACCGCGGGCAGGTCTCGTGAACCGGCACGTCAAGCTCGGGAGCCTTCGGCGGCAGCGGGGGCAAGAGGTCTTTGAGCTTATCTTTGAGATCGGCCGGTATCTGTCTTGTACTCCGGCACTTGGGATAGGCCGAACAGCCCAAGAACGGTCCGCGGTAACTTCGACGGACGACCATGGGGCTGCCGCACTTAGCGCAACTAACTCCCGTCTCGATCGGCTGAAGCGGATTACCGTCGGCGTCCACATCCTTGGCGTTCTTGCACTTGGGGTAACCGGTGCAGGCCAGGAACGGACCTCGCCGTCCCTGACGCAGCACCATTGGGTTTCCGCATTTTTCGCACGTGTGCTCGGTCGGCTTGGCCGTCACGACGGGGTTGCCGGCCGCGTCGAAGCCCATCGTGGTCTTGCAATCGGGATAGCGTGAGCAACCCAGAAACGCGCCCGAGCGCCCCTGGCGCTGAACCATCGGGCTGCCGCATTCGGGGCACTTGTACTCTGTTTCCTTCGGAGGTTCACGCACGGCACCGGCTTCATCTCCTTTTTTCTTGATGTACGTGCACTCGGGGTACCGCGCACACCCCCAGAACTTGCCGAATTTGCTGAACCGTTCCTCCAACGGCGAGCCGCACGAAGGACATTTTTCTGCCTCGGCCAGCAGGCGCGATTCGGCCGCCTTTAGGGCCTCGCTGAAGGGGCCGTAAAAGTCGGCGAGCACCTGGTTGCGGTCGTATTTGCGCGTCTCGATTTGATCGAGTTCTTCTTCCATTTGCCGTGTGAACTTCAGGTCCATCACTTGCGGGAAGTGCTCGACCAAGAGATCGTTGACCTTCATGCCAATTTCGGTGGCATAGAAACGGCGATCCTTCTGCTCGACATAGCCGCGTTCTTGGATCTTGCTAATGATCGTGGCATAGGTGCTGGGACGACCGATACCTTCCTTTTCCAAAGTTTTGACGAGGGAAGCTTCATTGTAGCGGGGCGGCGGTTCGGTAAAGTGCTGGGTTGCGTCCAACTTCAGTAACTCAAGGCGCTCACCGTCGCGCATGGCGGGGAGGATGACATCTTCCTGTTTGCCATGGTGTCGCAGCACGCGGCGATAGCCGTCGAACTTCAACGTCCGACCGGAGGCGCGAAAGATTGCAGGCCCGGCGGCGACCTCGACGCTTGTGACGGCCCATACCGCTGGTTTCATCTGGCAGGCGACGAAACGCTCGTAAATGAGCGTGTACAGTTTCAATTGGTCGGGAGGCAAGAACTTGGCCACGCGTTCCGGCGTGTAGCTCATGTCGGTCGGCCGGATCGCTTCGTGGGCGCCCTGGGCGTCCTTGGAAGCCGCGTAGTGATGGGGTTTTTCTGGTAAGTAGGCCTTGCCGAACTGCTGCCGGATGTGGCTTCGACAAGCTTCAATCGCCTCCGCAGCGATACGTGTGCTGTCGGTTCGCATGTAAGTTATCAGGGCCACAGACCCCTCGGCGCCCAATTCGACACCTTCATACAAGCGTTGAGCAATCATCATGGTGCGCTTGGCCGGAAAACGTAAGCGCAACGATGCTTGTTGCTGTAAGGTGCTGGTGATAAACGGCGGTGGCGGCTTGTCCTCGCGGTCCTTTTGCTCGATTTTGACGATCGAATACGATTGGCCTTCCAGCCCCTTGAGCACTTCGTCCACCTGCTGGCGATTGGAGGCTGAAAATTTCTGACCATTCCACTCGGCCAACTCGGCGACGAACGCCCCCGGAGGAAGTTCCGGCTGTTCCGTTTTGGAGAGTGCTCGGGAGCTGGAAGTCGCTTGGTCCTGAGGCCCTGCGGCGGTGGCGGCAGAGGCCGATTTCTTGCCGGCTTTGGAGGGTCTCTTGGCTTTACGGTCGGGCGAGGCGTTCGACTGGCCTGTCGCGGCCGGCGGGGGGAGCGATTCCGGCCGCAACAGGGCCGCGATTTTCCAATATTCTTCCGGCTTGAAGGCCGCAATCTCGCGCTCGCGCTCGACGATCAGGCGCACGGCGACTGATTGCACACGACCAGCGCTGAGATGCTGGGCAAGGCGATTGCTCAGCAGGGGGCTGAGTTTGTACCCTACGACTCGATCAAGGAATCGGCGAGCCTCTTGGGCAGCCACGAGGTTCATGTCGATCGCCCCGGCGCGAGCAAAAGCTTTTTGGATCGCCGATTTTGTGATTTCGTTAAACGTGACGCGCCGCGTCTTGGCATCGCTCAGCCCCAGCGATTCTTTGAGATGCCAGGCAATCGCTTCGCCTTCTCGGTCGGGGTCGGGGGCAAGGTAAACGGTGTCGGCCGCAAGGGCTTGCTTTTTGAGGGCACGGATCAATTCTTTGCGATCCTTCAGGATGCGATAGGTGGGGGTCCAATTGTGTTCAATATCGATTCCGAAACGCGTTTTTGGTAAGTCACGCACGTGTCCCTTGCTGGCAACGACTTCGAAGCCGCTGCCGAGGTATTTGTTGATCGTCTTCGCCTTGGCGGGCGATTCAACAATCACCAGGTTTTTTTTCTTCCGTGCCACGGTACTCCTCCGCAAGGCGAACGCACCCGCTTCCTCGGCGTGCGACGGGCGAGCTTGCCATCGGACCTTATCCTTATGGCATTATCCGGGCCTTGGCAACCGACAGCCCTCTTGTGTCAGACCACGGTTTTCGTAGAATCTTCTCTATCCGGGCCTTGGCAACCGACAGCCCTCTTGTGTCAGACCACGGTTTTCGTAGAATCTTCTCTTTCATCCGAGGCCCTGTGCGGGGACCATGCCGACCAAGCGAGAATGGCCGCACACTGCCGAACCGCCGGGCATGACGTGCTGAATTGAGGCATTCCATGGCCTTCAACCCGTTTACCAACTTCCGTAAGTACCAAAAGTTCTGGATGGCCGCCATTCTCCTGGTGTGCATGGTGACTTTCATCCTGTGCACCGGTACAGGCACCGGCGACTTGAGCGACCGGATTTTACGCTGGGTCGGAGGCCGCGGCCAAGTCTACACCACTATCGACGGTGCGAAATTCTACGCCAGTGAGGCTT
>JANWVS010000025.1:0-4975 GCA_025056835.1 Gemmataceae bacterium
GGGTGTACCGCCGACACGCTGGTGCTGCGCTACAACGACTGCGAGGGCCTGCGTCGGGCTTTTCACAGCCACGGCCAACGCATTGCCGGCGTCATTCTGGAACCGGTGGTCGGCAACATGGGCGTGGTCGTGCCGACCGTCGAGTTTCGCGCCGAGTTGCGGCGGCTCACCGAGCACCATGGCGCCTTGTTGATTTACGATGAAGTCATGACCGGCTTTCGGCTGGCGCTGGGCGGTGCCCAGGAATGGTTCGGCGACCGGCCCGACCTGACCGTGTTGGGAAAGATCGTCGGCGGCGGGTTGCCGGTCGGTGCTTATGGCGGCCGGGCCGACATCATGCGTCGGGTGATGCCAGCCGGTCCGGTTTTTCAGGCAGGCACTTTGTCGGGCAATCCCTTGGCCATGGCTGCGGGGTTGGCGACGCTGCGAGAATTGCGGGAGCGGCCTCCCTACGCGCGCCTGGAAGAGCTTGGCCGCCGCTTGGGCGCTGGCTTGTCGGAGGCGGCGGCACGTGCCGGTCTGCCGCATCAGCTCCAGCGCGTCGGCAGCATGTGGACCTTATTTTTCACAGAGCAACCGGTGGTCGATTACGACACGGCCCGGCGCAGCGACACCGCTCGATTCGCCCGCTTTTTCTGGGCGATGCTCGATCGGGGCGTTTACTTGCCATGCAGCCAATTCGAGGCAGCTTTCCTCAGCGCCGCCATGACCGAGGAACACATCGACGCGACGATCGTTGCTGCCCGAGAAGCGCTCGAGGTGGTTGCTCGCGGATCCAACTCAGCCGATTAAATTCGAACGCCGGTCAACACGGCGGACAGCCAACGCTTCGGTGCCATCGGCCTTTCGCCGACCAGAGGCACGGCATGTCGAGGAGGCGGCTGGCACGATCACCGCCGCTTGGTCGCCTGAACGGCTTGATGCACGTGGTCCACGATCAGCTCCTCAATCCGCGTTCCCCAGATCGAGGGCAAGCCGTAGTAAATCATCGAGGAGGCGCCTTCGTAACCGCCCTCCTTGAGTACGCGCAGCGAAGGGATGTAGGCCATGACGTCGTTCGCGTACCCCATGACCCAAGTCCTTCCCGGCGTAAGCTCTTGCTTGAGCCGCAGCGCATAATCGACCACGACTTCACCCCCCAACATCACCCAAATCAAGGCCCGCTCATCCGAGCCGAAGCGCCAGACCTGAATCGGATACGGATAGTCGCCGCGCAGGCTCCCCTTCGTTTCCAATTGCCGCAACAGTTCCCGTGCTCGATTGACTTCGTATTTATTGCTGCTTTTGGTGGCTTCCACGAGGCGCTCCCGCGTCGGCACTTCGTGATACGGCAAGGCCAATTCACGGTACACAGTCGACCAGTTCCCGTGCAATGGCTCCATCGTGCCGCCGAGCACCGCGCGAACGCTGTTGGCGAGCTGCTTGCCGTATTTGCGGGCAAGCTCTACACGGCGGCGCGGTAATGGATTTTGATCGGCACCGCAGCCCGCCCAGAACAGGGCAATCGCCCCGGGGTAAGCCGACTCCAACTCCAGTTGCGCGAAGCCGGGGTAGTCGCCAGACCAAAGGTAATAATCCATGACCGTGGCGTGGCAGGCATAACCAAAAGCGACGGCGACCAACTTCCCGGCGGCGTCGCGGACTGCCAGCACCGGCACGTCGTGATCGACCGGGCCTTTGAGTTGGCCTTGCTCGATCAACATCGGCACGTCAGCTTCTTTGTTGTTGCGACGATTGACAGCAAAGTCGCACCTGCCGATGCCCCACGACAGTTGCGCCGCGGCCCGCCGGCTGAGCGCTTGGCCGACGACATCGACAATTTTTGCCTTGAGCTGCTCGGTGTAGTTCTCGATCAGTTGCGACTGGTCCTCGCTGAGGAAATACATCGTTCGCAAGGTGTCGCCGACCACCGGCCCACAATGCGTGTGCGACACCGACAGCACAATAGCCTCGCGCGGCAGACCGTATTTGTTCCTGAGTTGCCGACAAATGTCGATCGACAGATCGCGACCGATGCCCACCAGGTCCAGCGTGATCAAGACGCCGCGGCGTCCTTCGCTATCTTCCAAGACGAGGGCCTTAGCCCATAGGTCTGTTTCTTTGCCCTCGGCGGGTTTCGTCCGACTGCTGTAGCCGGCCATCCACAGCGGCTTGTCCGGCGTGATATTCACCTTGGCAACGCCGGCGTGCCATAGCGGCGGCGACGCACCGACGGTATGCTCCAGGACGATAGACACCACCAGCCCAACCAGGAACGCACCTTGCCGACGCATCGTTCCCCCCTCGAAAAGCGGTCCGGTTCGCGCTACCGTACATCATATGATGCACACGCCGACGTTGGCTTATCTCGTTTCAGAGAAATTGTGGTTAATTCCGCGACTACCGGTGCGGCAGTTCGCTGAACAGGTCCGCGAGCCGTGCGTTTGGTTGGCGGTGCCGGTCTTCGCTCGCCGAACGCGGTGTGAGGGCGCAGGCCACCGCTTCCCCCTTGGCCGCACTTTTGCATCACGATTGCGTGTCGCTTGCGGAGGCGGTCCCGCAAGGGCTTCGGCCAATCGAGCTAGGCGACACGGGCGCCGCCAACCATATCAGCAGCGGCGTCGTCATCAAGGTCGTCGCCAGGGCCATCACGACGAGCATCGCGTACAACTGTGGCGAGATGATCCCGAGGTCGAGACCGATATTGACCACAATCAGCTCCATCAGGCCGCGGGTGTTCATGAGCACTCCCAGGGCGGCGGCCGAGCGCCAGTCGCTGCCGGCCAAGCGGGCGGGAATGGCGACGCCGGCGACTTTGCCCACGGTTGCGACGACAATGATCAAGCCGCACCATAGCCAGGATTCGCTTCCTTGCACGAGCGTGATCTGCGTTCGCAGACCGGTGAGGGCGAAAAACGCCGGCAGCAGCAGCGAGGACACGCCACCGGTAACGTTCGGCAAACGGCGGGCCAGGGCGGAATTCGCGGGGATCACGGCCCCCAGAAGAAAGGCCCCGAAGACAGCATGCAGGCCGATTCCTTCGCTGACAGCCGCCGCGATAAGCACTCCCAGCAACACGAACTCGACCGAGAAAGGCGCCCTCCCGGCCTTCCCGGCTCGTGCCATTCGACGCCGCACAATGGGAGCGACCACGAAGAATGCTAAGGCCACAAAGAGTCCTGCCAGGGCCACGGTTGCGACGGCGTGCGTCCAGCGTCCCCGGGCGGCGCCGGCCGCCACAGCGAGCAAACACCAAGCCGCCGCATCTCCCACGGCGGCGCAGGCCAACGCCAGGCGGCCCAGGTCGGTGGCGGTCAACTTAAGATCCGTCAGAATCCGCGCGAGCACGGGAAACGCTGTGATCGCCAGGGCGACCCCCATGAACAAGGCGAAAATGGGCAGCGGCACATCGCGCGGCGCCAAGGCGGCATGAAGCGGCACCGCCAGCAGCACGCCCCCCGCCAGGGGTACGATGATGTTTGCCGCGGCGAGCACGAGCGTCGCCGTCGTTCGCGATCGCAGCCATTCGCCGCTTGCTTCCAACCCAACTTGAAACATGTACAAGATGACCCCGAGCTGGCCGAGAACCGCTAAGTGCGGTAAGAGCTGCGAGGGAAAGAGAGCGTCCATGGCTTCCGGCCAAGAACGACCGAGAAGCGATGGTCCTAGCACAATGCCGGCGATCACTTCTCCTACCACAGGCGGCTGATGAAGATGGCGACACAGCCAGCCGAGAGCGCGGCCCGCGACCAGGATGGCCACCAGCGCCGCCAGTACGCGAAACAAGACCCCGCCGGCCAGTTCGTCCTCAGAGACCATGGTTCCTCGCACGAAGGAAGGAGTGATCCAGTCCGGCAGGCGGCTACGGCTTGTGCCCCTCGGGTAAGAACAGTTCGTTCAGCTTGTTGGCAGCAATCTCCGGCGGCGTACCCGAGTCCCAAGACTTCGGCGGTGTCTTGCCCGGCGGGTAGAGCGATTCCATCGGCTGCCAGACAACGTCGACGGCGTCGGTAAACAAGTCGCCGATCAACAGGTCCGTGATCTTTCCCTTGAGATGGGGATAATGCCGCACGAAATTGCCGAAGCTGAAGCCGTCGTAGTATTCGCAGACCAGGCGGCGCATGCGGTCGACGCCTTGGTTGAACATCGGCCCCCAGCGGCCCAGTTGCGCAGCCGAAAGGTCGTTCTTTTGCAGGCCGTCGACGATAGCGTCGGCAGCCAGTTCGCCCGATTTCAGGGCCAACAGTACGCCCGACGAATAAAGCGGGTCAAGGAAACCGAAGGCGTCGCCGACGAGTACCCAGCCATCGCCGGCGACTTGGCTGGCGCGGTAGGAATAGTCTTTGGTCGCAAAGTAGCCGGTGATCCGCTTGGCCTGGGCGAGGCGCTGCTGGACGGCGGGGCAGGCGGCGACTTCTTCGGTGTAGATCTTCTCGTGGCTGCCGCGGCCTTTGAACAGGTAATCAAATGGGGCCACAACCCCGCAACTGACCCTGTCGCTGTGCAGGGGGATGTACCAGAACCAACCCTGCCTGCTGGGGGTCTGGATGACGATCGTGGCGCCTTCGTCGCGCCCGGTGTCGCGGTAGGCCCCTTCCCAATAAGTCCAGACCGCTCCCTTGTTGAGGACCGGGTCCCAGACGCGCAACTTGAATTTGTTCGACAACAAGCCGCTCTGCCCGCTGGCATCGACGACGACCTTGGCGCGTACTTCGCGGACCGTGCCGTCGGCCTCCTGGATCTTGACTCCGACGGCGCGCGTGCCTTCGAAAAGCACGTCAAGCACGCGGACGCCTTCACGAGCATCGACGCCGTGTTCGCGGGCGTTGTTGAGCATCAGCGTGTCGA
Source organism: Gemmataceae bacterium (assembly GCA_025056835.1). Taxonomy (GTDB): domain Bacteria; phylum Planctomycetota; class Planctomycetia; order Gemmatales; family Gemmataceae; genus JANWVS01. The sequence goes on from JANWVS010000025.1 coordinate 4,828, forward strand.
ATTCGCTGCGAACTACTTGCCAGGTGTCTGAACACTCGTGCGGCTTGTTGTCGCGGAAATAAAACGGCGCCGACAACTTGCCGTTGGCATTGACGAACTGGACGCTGTACTTGCGAACGTGCTTGCTGGCCTTCAACTTGTCGAGCAT
>JANWVS010000025.1:4985-10879 GCA_025056835.1 Gemmataceae bacterium
GACCCAGTAAGTCTCCGGAATCAGGGATTCGCCGATATGGAAGCGCGGGAATTTTTCGCGTTCGAAGAGTTGGACGCGGTAGCCGCGCTGGGCAATCAGCGTGCCGGCGGTCGAACCAGCCGGGCCTCCGCCGATGACCACGACATCGGGTTGGGTTACGGTGTCAGCCATGGGGGATCTCCTCGGCGAGCCTCGGTTGCCGGCGAACATACTCGCCGACGGTAGAGGCGCGGGTCACGGTTGTCAGCGCCAGGTACTGGTTTCGTCCTCGTGGGGCGAACGGGCGATGCGGAGCAAGTCGATCAGTTGTCGCAGTTGGGCCGGCTTCATGTGGCCCAGTTGTTCCAAGTGGCACTGGCGGACGGGCTGCTTCAGCTGATCGAGCAGGCGCAGGCCTTCGGAGGTAATCCCGACCTGGACGGTACGGCGGTCGTCGTCGGGGCGCTCGCGACGAACCAGGCCGCGTTGTTCGAGCTTGTCGAGCATCCGCGTGATGTCGGGCGCCCGCGAAACCAGGCGCGTGGCCAGGGTCAAGGTCGGCAGCGACGCCGGGGCGGCCGCCTTGAGCAAGCGCAACACGTTGTATTGTTGCGGCGTCAAGCCGACCGCTGCGAAAAGCTCGTCCTCAAAGGCCCGCAGGCGGTCATAAGTCCGCCACAGGTTCAAGAAGGCCTCTTGCTGGAGGGAGTCGAAATGCGGCGTCGCCATACCGCGATTATAGGCGTTTGAACAACAATTGTCCAGACATCTTAAAGCGCACCAGGCATCCCAAGCGGCGCGGCGGCGACGAATCCCCCGGACCACGCGGCATTGCAATCCGATACGATGACTATATGCACGCGCAACGTTTGGCCCCTCTGGTCGGCAAACCGCCGGGGCAGTTGCTCATCCACGAAATCTATCGCAGCATCCAGGGCGAATCGACTTTCGCCGGGCTGCCGTGTGTCTTCGTCCGCTTGGCGGTGTGCGATTCCCGGTGCGTCTGGTGCGACACCCCGCACGCGTTCACGCAGGGGACCGCCCGGACGCTGGACGACATCATCGGCCAGGTGCTCGACTTTCGGACGCCGCTCGTCGAAATTACGGGGGGCGAACCATTGGTGCAGCCTGAGTCGCTGCCGTTGATGGCCCGACTGGCGGATGCCGGATTGACGGTCCTCTTGGAGACCAGTGGGGCCCATGCCGTGCGCCCCGTCGACCGCCGTGTGCACATTATTATGGACTTGAAATGTCCCGATAGCGGCGAGTGCGCGAACAATCGGTGGGAGAACCTGGCCGACTTGAAGCCGACCGACCAGATCAAGTTTGTGATTGCCTCGGAGACCGATTTTCGCTGGGCAGAGCAAGTCATCCGCGGCCACGACCTGGAGCGGCGCTTTGTCGTGTTGGTCAGTCCAGTGTTCGGGGCGGTGACGCCGCGGCAGTTGGCGGAGTGGCTGCTGGCCTCGGGGTTGCAGGTGCGTCTTCAGTTGCAGTTGCACAAGTTCATCTGGGATCCGGAGGCCCGCGGCGTGTAGCTGCTTAAGGTTCGGCAGCGGTCGGGCCAACCAGTGCTACAATGACACCATTCTTCCGCGTAAGGCGAGGGAGTGCCATGAACCCAGGGCAACGCTTGGTACATCCGCAGACCATGGAGTTGGCGGCCGAATTGCGGCCGGCCCTGCTGGACGCGGTCGGCCGCATGGTTCGCGACACAGTCTACGGTGAGCCGGTGACGCCGTTGCCGGCCGAGGCCGCGAACTTGGTTGTCTCAGGTACGTTTACGAGTCTTAAACGCGGTACGCACTTGCGCGCGTGTTGCGGCGGCCTGCAAACCCACGCTACCACTTTGGGCGCCGTGCTGGCAGACGCCGTTCACAGGACCGTCATGGACGATCCACGGTTTCCGCCGATTTCTCCGTCGGAATTGCCTTACCTGGACGTGGAATTGTGGCTCCTTTACAACCCGCAGCGCGTGCAAGCCAAAGGTCGCGACCGCGCCGCAGCCGTGATTACGGGGGGCAAGCACGGCGTGGTCATATCCTGGGGGGAACACCGCGGTTTGCTGTTGCCTGGCGTCGCTGCCGAACATGAGTGGGATTCAGAAACATTTCTCGATCACGTTTGCTTGAAAGCCGGTCTGCATCCCAGCCGCTGGCAGGACGACGACACACTACTGATCACGTTCGAAGGCGTGGCCTTGCGGGGACCGGTCGCGGCGGGGGAAGCTCCGCCGCCGCTGCGTTTTCTCAGCCCCGAGCAGTTGGCCGGTTATCGCGAGCTGTGCCGTCATAACCTGGCGGCGATGCTCTTCGGCGGTACGCCAATCTATTCTCCACCCGACTTGCCGGACGGGTCCATCAGCGGCCTGGTCTTGACACTTCCTACAGGTGCGGGCGACGGGCCGTGGCAAGTGAGCCGCATCGACCCGCGCCGCGGTATGGCGTTGCACGCGTCGCTGTTTCAACTGACGCAAGCGCTGGCCCAGGTCGTGGGGCAGACAGGCATCGCTGAAGCGGACTTGAATCGTGTGTCGGTGGCGATTCTGTATGACCCCGCTCTCCACGGCAACGCGAGCGACGCCGACCTTCGCGGGCTTGAACCTCGGGACCGGGCGGTGCTGTTGATCGAACGGGCCCAAAGCAGCCTGGTTTACGATGCCCGCGGCACGCCCGAGGCCCTCGTCCGCGAAGCCGTGGAACAATTGTGCGTCAAAGAGACCAAAGCAGCTACCGTCTACAGTCTCGCCGCCGACGTCGCCGAGGCGCGGCTCGTTCACACCGTTCGCGTCAGACCGCGCAACGGGCAGGTCGTGCGGCCGCCGGCCGTAGCCGGAACTTTTTATCCCGCTGATCCCAAGGCCCTCACGTCCTTAGTGGACGATTTGTTGGGGCCGACGCGACCGGCACAGACATGGCCGGCGGCGATGGTGCCGCATGCAGGCTTGAAATACTCGGGCAAGATCGCGGCGGCGGTGTGGAAGCGCCTTGCGATTCCATCCACGGTGATCATCATTGGCCCGAAACACACCCCCCACGGGGTGGACTGGGCCGTCGCACCGCACGAAACCTGGTCGATTCCAGGGGCGCAGCTCGGCTCCGACCTCGAACTGGCCCGACGGTTGAGTGCAGTCATCGCTGGGCTGGAGTTGGATGCTGCGGCCCATGCCCAGGAACATGGCATCGAAGTCGAACTTCCGTTCCTGGCCCGGCTGGCGCCCCATGCTCGCGTCGTCGGCATTACCATCGGCGCCGCCCGACTCGACGACTGTCGCCGGTTCGCCGATGGTTTGGCCCAGGTGATTGCCGAGCTGCCGGAGCCGCCGCTGCTGGTGATTTCGAGCGACATGAATCATTTTGCTTCCGACGCTGCAACACGCCGACTCGATGAATTGGCGTTGCAATGCCTCGATCGCCTCGACCCAGAAGCGCTGCACGCAACCTGTCGGTCCCAGCACATTACGATGTGCGGGCTGAACCCGGCGATTATCGTCTTGGAAACGCTGCGTCGCCTGGGTCGGTTGGGTCGCGCCGAACGTGTCGGTTATGCCACGACGGCGGACACCACGGGTGATAAACGCCGCGTCGTGGGTTATGCGGGAATGCTTTTCGGCAATTGAGGCTTGGCGCCGGCGGGCCGCCGGTGGAAGAGGCCCCAGTCCGGCGCCGTTCGAGTCGGGAACACTTGAGCGAAAAGTGCCGAAATTCCCAGCAATGCGAGGCGGGCGCACGTTCCGTGTAGCTGGTAAGAACGTCACGATCTTTGCCGGATTCACAGCCGTCGGCCCAAGTTTGGCGATTCGCTCACGCGAAATTTGCTCAAGCTACCAACCTAGCGCATGATGGAAAAGACCCAGCCGCAAGAACAAGGATATTTCCATGGACCGCACGCGCTTGGCGAAGGTGATTCTGGCCGGTGGCCTGCTGTCGGTTGTGGCGGGGTGCATGCATGGCTGGATTCGAGGACATCGAATCGCAGCGACCGCGGAGGCCGACTGCACTTGCGAGGAGTCTCCCGTCGGCCTGCTTGGCTCTGCGGTGCCGCCGGGCGTCGTCGGTCCGGCGCTCGTGGCGCCCGAAGGCGGTGTCGTCGCTCAGCCTTACGTCGGTCAGCCCTACATGGCCCCACCCGGCACCGCACCAGCGCCGACAGTGACGCCGCTCAACCCGCAGATGGGGCCGCCGCCGCGGATCATTACCACGCCGGCGCCGCCGTCGATGCCGTAGCGGCTACCCCAATCATTGTCCCTTGGCCAAGGCGCGAAACGCCGCGCACAGCAACGGCGCCGTTTCGGGACCGACGCTGTTCTCCTCGCCGTACTGTGCTCGTTTTCGGCCGTAGCAGAAGGGCGCTCGCACATCCCACTGACGCTTGGGGATGATGTAGCCGATTTCGTCGTTGGCCAAGCCGAGGATCATCTTATACTTGGCGGTCAACTGTGCATAAATCGCCGGCTCGATCGGAGCGTCCGGGAAATCGGCACCAGGGTCGGGCGGATCTTGTACTTTGCCCAAGACAAGCTCCGGATAAATTTCCCCAGGGATGAGGGCCACATCGACTTCGCCGAGACGCAATCGGCCGATTTCCGTCTTGAGACACAATTGCTGGTTCTCCTTCAACTCGGTCGTCGGCTCCGCGTGCCACACATCACCATTCCAGCGGAAAGCCTCGCGTTCCATTACGCCGAGTTTCCTGGCAAGGAGATAGAACTGATTATCAAGCGGCAGGAAAATGGCGCGGCGCTGGATTAAGAACGGCGTCAGGACCACCGGCTTTGCCTGGGCCAGGGCCTTTTCCGCCGCTTGACCAACGAGCTGGCCGTACCGTCGCGTCCGCGCGAAATCGCCCGTCTTGAGTGGTGTTCCCCGCTCGTCCTTGATTTCCATGCCGAGCGTCGTCATCAGGCCGCCGACGGTGCCGGTGAAATAGACGACCGGACAGCCGTGTTTTTCCTGTAAGTACGCGACCGTCGACCAGACCAGGTCTCCCGTGATCTGCGTGTTCTTGTCGCCCAGGTCTTCGGGGTGGTTGTTCCATTGCACAACCAGGCCGCGCTTCTTACCGTCGACACCGTCGAATTGCAACACGACCAGGTCATCGTGTTTCACCTGAGGCTCGCGGCTGTCGCGCAACAACTCAGGGGCCTGGACTAGACCAATCTTGGCGGTCGCGCCGCGCAGGTCTCGGTCGGCCTGTTCGACGGCGGCAATGACGCCGTCCTCCACTTGCTTCAAATAGGCGGGATCAACGCCGCTTTGAAACAGGTTCGGCCCCCACAGGCCGAGCGTATCCGGCCCTTGGTGGTTATGGGTGCTCGACACGCCCACGTAAGCGTAACCCGGCAGCCGGCCGCGAATTTTTTCGACCACGGGGAAGAACAAACCCACGAGATCGACCGACGCCAAAGCGATTTTCTTGTCGCCGTCCGCCAGGACGATGGCTCGGGCCATGAGAGGATCATGGATGCCCTTGGCCAGGCGGTTTTTACCGAAGCCCGCGAGATACACCGGTTTCTTGCCGAGGGCCGGCGTAATATCGTGGGCGCCGAAGCCGATCCGGAACTGGGCCGGCGTTTGACCGCCGCCGCGTTCACCAAGCCACGGCACCGGCAGGGCCGATAAGACCATGGCGATGGCCCAGGGCAACAACGCGCTCTTCATGCTGAGCCCCCTCCGCAAACCTTGGCTTCGCAGTCGCGCAAATAACGGATGCTTTCACGGGCTATCGTCAGCGGGTCGGGAGAATAGTCAAAGACTTCGACCGACACCCAGCCGGTGTAACCGCTGTCGAATAAGGCCTGAAAGATCGGTACGAAATCGACGTCGCCGAAACCGGGACCGCGAAGGTTGGCGTCGTTGGCGTGGAAGTGGGCCGCAGCCCGGCCGTAGGTGCGAATCAAGTCGGGTCGCGGTACC
>JANWVS010000260.1 GCA_025056835.1 Gemmataceae bacterium
GGCAATCGGCGTGGCCATGCGGGCGATGTCGCCGTCCAGCTGCGCCAGCTCGTGGCGGACGCGCTGGATTTCGAAACGTGTCGGAATTTGCCTCTTGGTCTCCGTCTTGACTTGACTCCAGAGCGTGCCCGCGTAGCTCCAGACGTTCGTCTTTTTTGCCAGGAAGGCGCCGGCCGTCACGATGACCAGCACCCATGCCGCCTTGCGCATGATGCACCCCCTTTGTGCTAACAACGATGTCGGACTCCGAACGACGCCCCTCGTCCGCCGAGGAGCGCCGCAGGCTGGTGGTTCGCCATCAACTCCTTCGTTGTTCGTCGCTCGTCCTTTAAGTGAACCGGCGAATTTTCATCGAAATTCCACGAACGCGGTCGGCGGTTGCCCCTCGTGCATTCGCCCGGTCGGTAGTGCCGGCTTCATACAATGCCGGTAGTCTTTCCCTCGGCGCGAACCATGACGAGCGTACGCATCGGCAACGGCTGCGGCTTCTGGGGCGACAATCTCGACGCGCCGATTTTCCTGGCCCGCGACGGCCGGCTCGATTATCTTACCCTTGAATATCTCGCCGAATTGACGATGTCGATCCTCGCGCTGCAAAAGCAGCGCGATCCCGACGCCGGCTTCGCCACCGATTTCCTTGACGTGCTCGGGCGGCTGCTCCCCTTCCTCGAACAACAGCCGCGTCTGCGGATCATTACCAACGCCGGCGGCATGAATCCCTACGCCTGTGCCCGCCGCGCTCGCGACATCCTCGCCCAGGCCGGCCTTGCCCAGCGCCGCGTGGCCGTGGTTTCCGGCGACGACTTGCTGCCGCGGCTCGACGATCTTCTCCGCCAAGGCCACGGCTTCACCAATCTCGACACCGGCGCGCCGTTGGCTGAGGTCCGCGATCGCGTGGTCAGCGCCAATGCTTATCTCGGGGCGCGGCCGATCGTGGAGGCCTTGCGCCTGGGGGCCGACGTCGTAGTCACAGGCCGGGTGGCCGACGCCTCCCTGACTGTCGCCCCGGCGGTCCACGAATACGCCTGGCCGTGGGACGACTGGCCGCGCTTGGCTGGCGCTACCGTAGCCGGTCATCTGATCGAATGCGGCGCCCAGGCGACCGGCGGCTTGTGGTGCCGCTGGGACGAAGTGGCCGACCCCGCCGGCGTCGGCTATCCGTTCGTCGATCTCGCCGAGGACGGCAGTTTCACCCTCGGCAAACCCGACGGCAGCGGCGGCGCCGTGAACGTCGAAACCGTAGCCGAACAACTCCTGTATGAAGTCGCCGACCCAGCCGCTTATGTCACGCCCGACGTCGTCGCCGACTTCACCAGCGTCGCCGTGCGGCAAACCGGCGTCGATCGCGTCCAGGTCGGCCCCGCGACTGGCCGGCCGGCAACCGACACGTACAAGGTCTCCATCGCCTATCGCGACGGCTACCAGGCCAGCGGCACTTTGGTAGTCTTCGGACCACGCGCCATCGACAAGGCGCGACGCTGCGGCGCCATCTTGCTGGAACGCCTCCGCCGCGTGGGCGTGGAACCACAGCGGCATCTCGTCGAGATCCTCGGCGCAGGCGCCTGCGTACCGGGCGTCGTACGCGAAGTCCCCGAGCCAGTCGAGGTCGTGCTGCGGGTGGCGGTACACGATTCGCGCCGCGCCGTCGTCGAACGTTTTACCAAGGAGTTTGCGCCGTTGGTCACGAGCGGACCGCCAGGAGTCACCGGTTACACGACGGGCCGACCGGCGGTGCGCGAGGTCTTCGCCTACTGGCCGGCGTTGATCGACAAGGGGGTGGTGGCGCCGCGCGTGGAGCTTTTGTCATGAGTGAGAAGCGACGACTGATCGACTTGGCCCACGCTCGCAGCGGCGACAAGGGAAACCACGCCAACGTCGCCGTGCTGGCCTACACCCCCGAGGGATACGCGTGGCTTCGGGACCACCTCACGGCTGACGTCGTCGCCCGGTTCTTCGCTCCGTTGGGGCCGACCCGCGTCGTCCGGTTTGAGGCGCCCAATGTGCTGGGCCTGAATTTCCTCCTCGAAAACGTACTCGCCGGCGGCGCCAGCCGCTCGCTGCGCACCGACACTCAGGGCAAGACCTTGGCATCGGCCCTGCTGACCGCCGAACTTCCGTTGGACGAGCAACCATGAAATCGACCGACATTGGCATCGACGACGTGGCCTTCGCGTACGAAGACTTTGCCTACCGCACGCCGATCAAGTTCGGCGGGGTCGTGGTCGATCGGGCCACTATTGTCAACGTCCGCGTTTGGGTCAGCACGCGCGGCGGCAAGCGGGCCGAAGGGTTTGGTTCCATGCCCTTGGGCAACGTCTGGTCGTTTCCCTCCAAGAAGTTGACCTATGACGAAACCCTGGCGGCCATGAAGGCCCTGACCGAGCGGGTCGCGGCCTTGCTGACGGCGCATCGCGAGTTCGGCCATCCCATCGACCTGACGCATGCCCTGGAACCGCAATACCTGCAAGCCGCAGCCGAGGTTGCCGGTCAGATCCAGCTCGCTGAACCGATCCCGCCGTTGTGTACGCTGGTGGCCGCCAGTCCTTTCGATGCCGCCCTGCACGACGCGTTCGGCAAGGTCCATGGGGTGAATTGTTACCACACTTACGGTCCCGACTTCATGAGCCACGACCTGGGCCATTATCTCGGCCCGGACTTTGCCGGCGAAACCCTCGACCGCTACGTGCAGCGCTGGCCACGGCCGCGCATGCCGCTGTACCATCTCATCGGCGCACTGGATCCGTTGGAAGACAAGGACATCGTGCAGCGCATCGGCGACGGCCTGCCGGAAACGCTGCCCGAATGGATCCGCGCCGACGGCCTGACTCACTTGAAGATCAAGCTCAACGGCGAAGACCTGGTATGGGACGTGGACCGCGTGGTACACGTTGATCGCGTCGCAGAGAGTGTGCAACGCGAGCGCGGCGTTGAGCGCTGGTACTATTCGCTTGACTTCAACGAGAAGTGTCCCAGCGTGGCGTACTTGCTGGAATTCCTGGAGCGGGTGCGAGCCAAACGGCCGGCGGGGTTCGAACGCATTCAGTACATCGAGCAGCCGACCGCCCGCGATCTGAAGGCGAATCGTCAGAACGTCATGCACGCGGCGGCGAAAATCCGGCCCGTGGTGATCGACGAATCCTTACTTGATCTCGAAAGTCTTCTTATCGCGCGCGACATGGGCTACACGGGGGCGGCACTCAAGGCTTGCAAAGGCCAGAGCCAGTCGCTGCTGATGGCGGCGGCAGCCCAGAAGTTCGGCATGTTCCTGTGCGTGCAAGACTTGACGTGTCCGGGAGCTTCGCTGATCCAGTCGGCGGGTTTGGCGGCACATATTCCCGGCGTCGCCGCCATCGAAGCGAACGCGCGCCAGTATTGCCCCGCCGCCAACGCCCCGTGGGTCTCCCGTTTCCCAGGTCTGTTTCGGATCACCGACGGCACGGTCGAAACCGGATCGTTGACCGGCCCGGGCCTCGGCGCGGTTTAGTCGATTCCAGCCATCCGCGTCAGTTCTTGCCGGCGCGCTGGTGCAACACGTCGAGGATGGCCTGTTCGTCGGGAAAGCGGCCGGTTTGCAGCTTGGAATAAATTAAGTCGCCATCCACCTTCAACTCGAAGCAGCCCCCTGTGGCCGGAATCAACTTGAGGTCTTTAATCCGATGCTTGAAGGTCGTGAGCATTTTGCTCGTCAAACTGACGGCTTGCGGTTCGTAGTTTCACGTCGCGCAGTATTTAAGTTCGACATGCATCGCGATCATTCCTCCTCCCAAACACACCGAAACGCCAGACGTACGAGAGTTTCGCGTACGGGCAACGCAATCGTCTCACCACAAAATTATATGCCGGTTAGTGCCCGGTCGAGAAATCCGAGGATCAGGTCCGCGTAGGCTTGGCCGCCGACGTGATCGACATTCTTGTGCCCTGCGCCGGGAATGACGTGAAATTCGGTTGGGCCGGGACACCGTTCTGCGAGCCGCCGAGTCTCGTCCACCGGCGCGTGGAGATCGTCGCTGCCGGTGAGTACCAGCAGGGGGCGCGGGGCGAGCTTGGCGACATAATCGGCGGGGGCGAGTTGAGCCAAGGTGACGCCGAGCCGTTTCTCGGTGATCCAGATGATGCCGCTGCGAAAGCGGTTGAACCAAATCGGATAGCCGGCGCCGATGCGATTGCGAAAGGCGCTGGCCAGATCGTGATAAACGCCCTCGAGGATGAAGGCCCGATAGGGCCCGGTGTGTTCCTGGCCGAAACACAAGGCGGCGGCGCCCATCGAGAGGCCGAACGCCGCCTTTGGTTGTTCCGGCCAGCGGTCGTGGATCAGCCGCGTGACGGCGGCGACGTCGCGGGCCTCGTACCAGC
>JANWVS010000261.1 GCA_025056835.1 Gemmataceae bacterium
CTGTTCGCCCAGGTGGTGCTGGCCGACGAAATCAATCGCGCCACGCCGCGCACGCAGAGCGCCTTGCTGGAGGCCATGAACGACCGGCAAGTCACCGTTGACGGCGTCTCGCACCGCCTCGGCCCGCCGTTTCTGGTGCTGGCCACGCAGAATCCGTTCGAGTTTGAAGGCACCTATCCCTTGCCGGAAAGCCAGCTCGACCGTTTTTTGCTTCGTACCCGCCTCGGCTATCCGCCGCGCTCTGCCGAAAAAGACGTACTCCGTCAGCATCGTACCGGAGCGCCGATCGAATCGCTAGGCGCGATCGTCAACGCTGCCCAAGTGCTCGCCCTCCAGGCGTTAGTGCGCCAGGTCGCCGTCGACGACCGTCTTTCGGATTATTTGCTCGACATCGTCCAAGCGACGCGAGAGTGTTCGGCACTTCAGCTCGGGGCGAGCACCCGCGCGGCGCTGAGCCTCTACCGGGCCGCGCAAGCCCACGCCCTGCTGGAAGGCCGCGACTTCGTCGTTCCCGATGACATCAAACGCCTGGTGGTGCCCGTGTTGGCCCATCGTTTGTTGCTCAAGACGCTCCGTCGGCCCGGGGGTCCCGATCCCGCCGAGGCGTTGCTCCAAGATCTCGTGAACAAAGTGCCGGTGCCTGCATGAACGTCCCCTTTCGCCCCCTCGCAAGCTGGCTTCCGCGGCGGCTGCCGTTGTCTCGCGAAGGCCTGTTCTGGCTGCTCATTGCCGTGGCCATGCTCGTCACCGGACTGATCAAGGCCATCAACTTGCTCAATTTGCTGGCCTGCTGGCTGCTGGCGCTGCTGGCCTGGAATGCGTGGCTGGCGCGCCGCCACCTGCGCCGCGTCGAGGCCAAGCGCTCGGTTCCCGAACTGGCCTTTGCCGCCACACCCTTCGAATGGTCCGTGTCGGCCGCCAATACCAGCCGGCGGCCGGTCGGGGGCTTCACCCTTCGTGATGACTTCGGCGGCGCCGACGGCGGCCCAATGTCGTGGTTTGTCGACGAATTGCGGCCGGGACAAACCGTGACGTTGACTGCCGAGACAACGCTGTCGCGCCGCGGCGTGTATCGCTGGCGGCAGGTGACGTTGGCGAGCGGCTACCCGGCCGGCTTGGCTCACGTCCGCCGCGAATGTCCGCTGACCAACGAGCTGCTGGTGGCGCCGCGCCTGGGCCAGCTCCAGCGAACCGCCCTGCGGCACTGGCTCAACCAGCGCTGGGCGTCGCAGGGCCGTTTGCGCTCCTCCGCCCATCGCCAACCGACGGCCCAACTCGAGTTCCACGGCCTGCGCAGTTTCCGCAGCGGTGACAGTCCGCGCCACATCCACTGGCGCACGACGGCCCGTTGCGGCGAACTGATGGTGCGGGAGTTCGAGGATATGCCCAACGACGACCTGGTCTTGATCGTGGACCCGCGTCTGCCCAGTCGGCCGGCAACGGACGGCGCAGCCGATCGCCAGGCGTCGGCCGCCGAGCTGCGCGAACATTTCGAGCTGCGCGAACATTTGTTGTCGTTGGCCGCGACCATTTGCTGGGAATGGTGCCGGCAAAAGGGCGACGAGCTGGCCCTGGGGCTGCTCACTGCGCCGCCGGTGTGGCGCCGCGGCGTCACAGGACGCGACTTGGCGTACACCCTCCTGAAAGACCTCGCCCTTGTGCCGGCGGATGATGGCGACGCCGACTGGGAGACGCTGCTGGCGCTGATGCCGCCGACGGCCGTGCCCGATGCGGCCATTCTCGTTGTGACCCTCCGCAACGACGCTCCGCTCGATGACCTGGCCGCGCTGCGCCGCCGACCGGCCACGGTGGTCAACGTCGCCCGCGGTGAGGAACAGGCTTTCTTCACCTCGGCGGCGCCCCGAAACAACCGCGATCATCGGCAACCCGCGCCGCTGACCCCGCGGGTGCTGACAAGGCCCTGACAGTCCGGCGTCACGGTGCTCGGGCTGCGGGCTTGGTGCTGGCTCATGGCGGCCGCTCGGCCGAATGGGCCTGTCGCCACGCCTCGGCCATTGCGATCCGTTCGACCGGCGGCGGGTGCGTACTGAACAGCCAGACGTTCCACGGGGCCGGGGCGACGTTGCCGAGATTGTCGATCGCCAGTTTTTTTTCAGCGGAGATGAAGACGTCCGGATCACGAGCCAGTTCCAGGGCCATCGCGTCGGCCTGGCGTTCAAAGTGGCGGCTGACGGCATTGGCGGCGGGCATGACCAGCCATGAGCCGAGGAAGCTGAGAAGCAAGACCAGCGGCAAACTCGCGGGATCGCCTGGTCCGTCCCAGCCGAACGCCGTCGCCGCGCGACGAAGAAGCAACGAAAGCAGGTACAGGCCGACGAGCGCCGCAGCGCCGCCCAAGGCGATGCCGCGGGTGATATGATCGTGCAGCCAATGGCCCAGTTCATGGCCGAGCACCGATTCGACTTCCGCCGGGGTGTTTTTTTCCAGAAGGTTGTCGTACAGGACGATGCGGCGGGTGCTGCCGAAACCGGCGAAGTAGGCGTTGGTATGTTTGCTCTGGCTGGAGGCGTTCATGACAAGAATCTCGCCCACCGGCACGCCAGCGTCGGCGACGAGACGGCGCAGCCGTTGTTCCCAGTCGGCCCACTTGGTCTGCTGGATCGGCGTGAAGGTGTTGAACAAGGGACTGATGAGCACCGGCATGAGAAAAGCGAAGAGCATAGCGAAAACGACCGATCCCGCGGTCGCGGCCAGCCACCACCAGCGCGGCCACCAGCGCATCAGCCCATACAGACCGACAAGGACGACCGCTTCGATTCCGCCGTACACCGCCGTGGCCAAGACGTGTTCGCGAAGCCAAGCGGTAAAGGGACGCTCGGTCATGCCCCAGGCGGTCTGGTGCGCCCAGCGGCCGATGTCGAGCGGCAGGCTGAGCAACGTCCGGCCGAGGAAGTAGAGGAAAGCGATCAGCAGCAGCGCAGCCAACCAGCGGTGGCCGACCCGGTGCTTGCACCAGGCAGCCAGGCGCCGGCCGTGTGCGCTGCACGCCAGGACCAGCAACCACCCGAGTTGAAGCATCGTCGAAGCCCAAAAAAGCAGGCGGCGCTCCCAGGTGTAACGTTGACCGCGGGCGATGACCGCGTCGTCGAAATAACGACGAGCTTCGGCGACGACCGCTTCGGGTGTCGGCAGCCCGAGCGTGGCGGCGGCCAAGGCGAGAAAGCAGGCCAGAATGAGCCAAGCGGCACGCGGCATGCCGTGCTGTCCAATCGTGGTGCTCATGCGAACCTTGTTGTAGGTCCTATCCTATCGTAGTCGCCGACGAACTTTGCAGATTCTGGAGCAGCACGAGGAACGAGCGATGGCGGACTTTTTTCGGCTCGACGGTAAGGTGGCCTTGGTGACCGGGGGCGGCCAAGGCATCGGCGAAGCGATTTGCCGACGCTTGGCGGCCGCGGGCGCCCGGGTGGGTGTTTTCGACCGCGACGCGGCGAAGGCCCAGCGCGTGGCACTGGCCTGCGGCGGCATCGCCCTGGCCGGCGACGTGACCTGCGAGGCCGACATTGACGCCGCCCTGCACGACATCCAAGACCAGTTCGGCGCGGTTGATCTTCTCGTCAACAACGCAGGGATCACCGGCAAGGCGGGCAAACTCTGGGAACTAACGCGGCAGGACTGGGAGACGGTGTTGGCAGTCAACGTGCTCGGCACGGTATTGTGCTGCCAGGCCGTCGTGCCGTCGATGCGAAGTCGCGGCTATGGCCGGATCGTCAACATCGCCTCGATTGCCGGCAAGGAGGGCAATCCGACGCTCGGCCCCTATTCCGCCAGCAAGGCCGCGGTCATCGCCTTCACGAAGTCCCTGGCCAAGGAACTCGTCGGCCACGGCGACATCACTGTGAATTCGATTTCCCCCGCCGTCATTCACACGCCGATTCTCGACGGCTTGCCGCCGGCGACGGTGGAGTACATGGTAGCGCGCATCCCGATGGGACGCACCGGCAAGCCGGAGGAAGTCGCGGCCCTCGTCCATTACCTCGTCAGCGCCGAGGCCAGTTTCACGACCGGCCAGTGTTACGACATCAGCGGCGGTCGAGCGACTTATTAAAACATCGTGGGGGTTGCGTCGCGGCGTCTGCAATCTCGCTCCGCCTTGGTCAGACCACGTATTGGGCCAAAAACCGCTTGCTCTGCCGCAGGGCGCGTTGGCGGTCGGCCAGGGACGATTCATAGGCGCGGTCTTCGACTTCGATGCAAATGGGTCCGTTGTAGCCGACGTCGGTCAGGGCCGAGAAGAGCGGACCCCAGGCGACGTCGCCCAGGCCGGGGAGCTTGGGCGTGTGCCAGCCCAGGCCCATGATGCCTTGTTCGTAGAGCTTGGACCGGTCGAT
>JANWVS010000262.1 GCA_025056835.1 Gemmataceae bacterium
CGTCGAGCAACGCGCAGGTCAGCCGCGGGCGGATGCCGTCGCGATATTCCCGTTCAAAGGCAGCCACCAGGTCCTCGAAAAAGGCCAACACCAACGCGGTGCGGACGAGTGGATTCTTCACGTCGAGCCGCAGGCCGAAACGAAATTCTTCCTCGCGGACGCTCAGTCGGGGGCGTTCCAACGGCTGGCAGCGGATCGTCTTGGCCATTTCCAACACGACGTCGGCCACGACGGCGCCGAACTGGTCCGGCCCACGCACTCCCGGCGGCGGATTGGGCGACAGGTCCCCTGCGGCCCCCTGCAAAAACACGCACGGCGCCCCCGTTGCGTCCTCCACGCGCTTGGCCAACACGCCGGGATAGTCCGCCGAAAACTTGTGGACCTGGGCCGGATGCATCGTCGGATGGGCCGCGAAATTGACGGCATGGGCGATCGGTTGGCCCGTTGCGTCCTCGACGCGCAACACGAGCAGTTGCGAGTCCACCGGTTTGTCGGGGCGTTTCGAGTGCCGGTTACGATTGAACGGCACCTCCTTGGCAGCGACGCCCAGCCGCGCGGGTCGACAAGCCTTGGCCGCTGCGACAATCACTGCCGCGACCTTGTCTTCCAGCTCGCGCACGTAGGGCCGCTGCCCCTTGGGCCAGTTGTCCAGCTCGATAACCGGGCCGTGATGCGTATGCGAACCGACCACGAACAGATGCTCGATCCCAGTTTGCGCCTTGACGCGCTCGCGGATGACGGCCATCGATTGCCGCGTCGGCGCCCGTCCGAGATCGAGGCCCACCAACGCAATGCCGGCCGTGCCCGCCTTGAGCACCAGCGCTCGCGCGTGCAACGGATCGAGCACCCCCACGCTCGGCGCATCGTGACGGGCGCCGTAGCCCCACATGGCGTAACCGATGGGCGGAGTGATCTCCACCACCGCCGCCCCAGCCTGCAATTCCTGCGCCGATAGCGTACTGGCGCCGTAATGCAGCCCGAGCCACAGAAGAAAAAACCACATGCGGACGTCAGTCATCGGCAGGTCTCCACGAACGGCGAACGGGTCTCAGCGCCGCGGCATACTCGTCACTCGACCGGCTTGTTCGCCGGGTTGGCTCGGTCGGTCGCGACCGAGCGGGCCGGCTCACGCCCCCAGCGCCGACCGCGGCGACCGAGAAGTTGCGCCAGGTAGTCGGCCGACAAGCGCGGGTCGTCCAGGAGCACGTTGGTCATCTCCGTGCGCACGAAGTCGAACAAGCTGTCGCCGGTCCAGCCCTCGGCGAGCAGTCGTTTGCTGAGGAAATCGAGGCACTGTTCTCGGAGCTGGTCAGTACGGCGCGACAGGGTGCCTTCGTGAACGCCGAGGATGCCGGCGACCTCGCGCTGGCTGAGCCGATGCCGCAGCCGCAAGCCGAGGAGCAAGATCTCGTCATCGTCCAAGTTCGCCAACCAGTCGCGTGCCGCCTGATTGAAGACATCGCGCCAGCGGCCGTTGCTTGGGTCGGATTCGGGAAGCGGCAAGGCCAGGTCGTCGTCGGGCAAGGCCTGCACGCCGGCGTTCTTGCGCAACTGCGAGATGTGCCAGTTCTGGAAGACGCGAATGAGCCACGGCACCAGCGGCCGCTGCCCGTCGTAGCGAGCCAACACCGGCAAAGCACCCGGCCGTTCCGGTGCGTAGAGGTGGCCCCAGAATTCCTGGACGGCGCTTTCTTGCCGCTCTTCGTCGCGCGGGTAGAGCCGGGCAGCCCTGGCTCGCAGGGCATCCAACAGAAGGCAATCAGTGCGGCCGGCCCGGGCGGCGAACAAGACCTCCCAGGCGCGCGGATCACCGTCCAGACATGCCGAGGCGATGAACCAATCGAGCGGATACAAATTGGCGAGATACCGATCCCACGTCGCCTGCGGATCGGTCTTGGCGCGGTACAGAGCGAACGTCCGGTGCAGGTGGCGGGCGCAGGCCTCGGCCGCCATGGGCACGGTCGGCAGCTGCAAGCGACAAAAGGACCACAACAACTCGGCACGCGGCCCCACGCCAGGCGTTCCCTCGATCATGGGCGGGCACCTGCAAGATTCAGCGATGATCTGCTGGTCATCTTACAGCGCGGCACGGCGTCCGACTTTGCTTCGCTCAATGCAGGCGCCGGCGGTGGGCAGCATCTTGGCCGGGCTGCACCGGTTGTCGGGGTTGAACGCGGACCGCAAGCGGATCATCATGGCGAGGTCGTCGGGGGTGAAGAGTTTGGGCATGAAGTCGATCTTCTCGACGCCGATGCCATGCTCGCCGGTGACGCTGCCGCCGCAGCGAATGCACTCCTCGAGGATTTCATGGCTGGCCGCCAACACGCGCTGGACCTGCCCGGCGTCGCGTTCATCGAAAAGGAGGATCGGGTGGATGTTGCCGTCGCCGGCATGAAAGACATTGGCGATCCGTATATTGTACTTCGCACCGACGCCCTGAATGAAGCGGAGAATGTGCGGCAATTTGGTACGCGGCACCACGCCGTCCTGCGTGCAATAACTCGGCGCCAGTCGGCCGACGGCGCCGAAGGCCTGTTTGCGGCTCCTCCACAGCAACTGCCGCTCGGACTCCGTCTTGGCTTGGCGGACCTCGCGGGCTTTGTTCTTCAGGGCGATGGCCCGAATGCGCTCGGCGTCGGCGTCCAGCCCAGCTTCCAGGCCGTCCACTTCCATGATAAGCACAGCCCCGGCGTCGAGGGGAAAGCCGAAGCGAAACGCCGCCTCCACCGCTTGGAGAATCAACTGGTCGAGCATCTCCAGCGCACCGGGAATGATGCCGGCGCCGATGATGTCGCTGATCGTATTGGTGGCGTCGTCGACGGTCTCGAACACGCCCAGCAAGGTGCGGTAAGCTTCGGGATTTCGCGTGAGCCGCACCCAGATCTTGGAAACCACGCCGAAGGTTCCCTCGGCACCAACGATCGTGCCGGTGAGGTCGTAGCCGGGCAGGTCTTCAACTGGCCCGCCGGTTTGCACGACATCGCCGTCGGGCAAGACGAGCTCGACACCAAGCACATGATTGACCGTCACGCCGTACTTCAGGGTGTGCGGGCCGCCGGAATTGGTCGCCACGTTGCCGCCGATCGTGCAGGCTCCTTGGCTCGAGGGGTCGGGAGCGAAGTGCCAGCCCTGGGACTTGAGGTGGTTCGTCAGCCACAGGTTGACGACGCCCGGCTCGACGACGGCGTAGCGATCGCGATAGTTGACTTCGAGGATCCGCTTCATCCTCGTCAGGGTGATCATCACGCCCCCGCCCACCGGCAAACACCCGCCTGCCAGGCTCGTGCCGGCGCCGCGCGGCACAAACGGTACGGCCAACTCGTTGCATACCTTCACGACGGCCGCAATCTGTTCCGTCGTCGTCGGAAAGACGACGACATCCGGCTTGTTTTTCTCGATGGTGAAGCCGTCGCATTCATAAACCAGCAACTCGCTCGGCGACGCCAGCAGGTTGCCAGGGCCGACGACGGCGCGGAGACGATCGATCAAGGCGGCGGTAGACATCGCTGGAGCCATTGTACGGCCGCGGCAACCGCTGACCCAGGGAATCATCTGTTGCTGATCGCGAAGCCCAGGCCGAGCCCCGCCACGCAATGCGCACCCCACACCATCATCACCAAGACGCGCGATTCCCAGAAGTCGCGGCGAAACAGGATCAGCATTCCCAGCCACCACACGAGTAAATTGATCAGGTCGCCCGTGGTCTTCAAAAGTAGCGTGTTCGTCGTAACTATGGTGAGCAACACCGACGACCTCCAGGCAAACGACGACAAAGGCCCGAAGTCAAACGGCTCGATCCAGACGCTGTAGAGCACGAGGACAACGACCCAGAGAACGGCGGAATACGCGAGTACGAAGAAAAAGCTACTAACATGTGTACCCAAGCATGGCTTCCTCCTGCCAAGGCTTTTGGGCGACGGTGCGCCTCGGTAAATGGATCACGAGTGGTGGGCGGTTTCCTGGTGGGGGAGCAGGAGCCGCGTCATCGCTGAGCCACCGTCAGCAAACGGTAGCAACGGTCGAGAACGGTGGACGACCATTCCGTCGGTCCGTCGCACGCCCCCACTTGTCCGACGCATTATAATTGCAGCGCCGGCGGAGGATCGGCCGGGGATCGAGCCACAACTCTATCACGTCAAGGATCTTGCGACGACCCAGGTTGCCCAGTTTGCCGCCAATGGTTCAGCGTGCGCGCTGGGTTGGTTCGGATTGGACTCAAGGCGGGTAAAGCAACGGGAAAGCGGAGTTCGGCGAATTCGCACGGCTTTCTCAGAGTATGGGCTTTTTCTCATCTTGGGGACACGACTTGCCGATGAACCTTGTAACCGAGTGGGACATGCACGGACGGAGGG
>JANWVS010000263.1 GCA_025056835.1 Gemmataceae bacterium
TCGATCAGGCCTGCGGCCGTCGCTATAGCCGGCGTCGGTGCGAAACGTCGCAACTTGCACGCGGAGGACCTGATCCCCTTGCCGCGGGCCAAGCACCTCGACCACGCCAAAGCTGGCACCGACCATCACCGTGCGGCGAAAAAGTTGCTGGACTTGCTCGGGGCGGGCGTCGGTGGCGACGTCGTAGTCCTTGGGAGTCAGGCCGAGCACTTCGTCGCGCACGCAGCCGCCGGCCCACAGCGCCTGAAAACCGGCGTTCTGAAGGCGGCGAACCACGTCGATGGCGAACTCACGTTCGGTCATGGTGCTGTCCGACTACCCGCGCGAAGTCGGTGCGGGTGCTTCCTTTTGCCACAGCCACAGGACGTTGCGGCCGTAGACGCGCTGCTCCCACGCCGTCAATTCCGACGCTGCTTCGATCGGCGCCCCGCGCTCGGATTGCAAGATGACGACGGAATCGACGGCCACATGGTCTTGCAGGCGGGCCAAAGCCTGGATCAGCAACTGCGGCTGGGCGTGCAGGTCGGCAAAAGGAGGACTCAGAAAAACGTTGACCGGTTCGGCCGGCGCCTTCCAGGCTGCGATCCAGCGATAAGCGTCGGTGCGATAGACGCGGCCTTGGCGAGCGAAGCCGAAGCGGCGGAGGTGTTCTTCCATTGCGCTGGCCAGCCGCAGGTCTCGTTCGATGAAATAGGCGGCGGCGGCGCCGCGACTGAGCGCTTCCAGGCCGACGACTCCCGTGCCGGCGAAAACATCGATAAAGAGACGATGGGGAACGGCGTTGCCCAGGATGCTGAACAGAGCTTCGCGGACCATTTGGGGCGTCGGCCGCAAATCAGCGTGAACGGAACAAGCGATTTTCCGGCCCCGCAAGGTGCCGGCCACGATGCGAACGGCGGTGTTCATGTTGGTAGCATTATACGCGGTGTCGGCCAAGGATTAAAAACCGCTGGAAAATCCCGCCTCGCTCCCTCGCCCCCGTGAGAAAACATAAAATGGCGAGACGTTGGGTCGTCGTTTTCGGCCCAAAGGTCCACTTGAGCCTGGTGATCGTGGGAGAGAAGCTATGAAGGGTCGGTTTGCCGTCGCTGCCATGATTTGCCTGCTGGCAACGCTGCCCTTGCGGGGCGTCGGCGAGGCGAAATTAGTCCTCAAAGTGCTTGTGCCGCAGGAAGATGCCGAGGTGCTCTTGGACGGCAAACTCATCGAAGGGGAGGGGCTAGTCCGCAAGGTCCCGGTGACGGTGCCGCCCGAGGACAAGAAGCACTACGTCGTCACCGGCAAATGGGAGCCAAACAACTACACCAAGTTTACCCGCACCCGCAAGGTGCCGATCGATTCCACGGGCGAAGTCACCGTAGACCTGACCAAGGCATATGACACCGAGAAAATCAAGATTCGCTGGGTGCCGACGCCGGAGGATGTCGTCGACCGCATGTGCAAGCTGGCCAAGGTGACCAAGAACGACGTCGTCTACGACATCGGCTGCGGCGATGGCATCATGGTCTTCCATGCGGTGGAAAAGTTCGGCGCCAAGCGCGGCGTCGGCATCGACATTGATAAGGACCTCCTCAAGAAATGCCTCGCCAAAGCCAAGGAGCGCAAGCTCGGCGACCGGGTCGAATTCAAGTACGGCGATGCCCTCGAGATCAAGGACGTCTCCGACGCCGATGTCGTGCTCCTGTACATGGGCGACGACGTGAATCTTCGTCTGCGGCCGGTCTTGCAAAAGACGCTCAAGCCCGGCAGCCGCGTGGTGTCGCACCGGTTTGAAATGGGCGATTGGCGGCCGACGCGCACCGAAACCTTTACCGGCGAAGACGGCGACGAATATACGATCCATCTGTGGGTCATCGGCGAACGGAAAAAATAAGTCGGAGTCAAGGACATGAGGCGACGAAGTTGGGCCGCGGTGGCCGGCGCGGTTGTCGTCTGTTGCTCGTTGAGCGGCGCCGGCGGCGCCCAGGAACAACTCCCCGGGCGCTGGTCGACCGCCCGCGCGGAACAATGGCGGCGCAAGCATCCCTGGCTGGTCGGATGCAACTTCATTCCGAGCACGGCCATCAATCAACTCGAAATGTGGCAGGCCGAGACCTTCGACGTCAAGACCATCGACCGCGAACTGGGCTGGGCCAAGGACCTCGGCTTCACCAGCATCCGCGTCTTTTTGCACGACCTGCTGTGGCAGCAGGACCAAGACGGCTTTCTTCGGCGAATCGACCAGTTCTTGCAAATCGCCGACCGGCACCGCCTCGGCGTCTTGTTCGTCTTGCTCGATAGCTGTTGGGATCCCCACCCCAAGCTCGGGCCGCAGCGACCGCCGAAACCGCACGTGCACAACTCCGGTTGGGTGCAATCCCCCGGTGCGGCCATCTTCGGCGACCCCAAGCGGCATGACGAGCTGAAAGACTACGTGCAAGGGGTGCTGCGCCGCTTCCGCACCGATCGCCGCGTCCACGGTTGGGACCTGATCAACGAGCCGAACAACACGAACGTCATCTCGTATGGCAAACTCGAACCGCCCGACAAGCCGAAGCTGGCCTTGCTCTTACTCCGCAAGGTGTTCGCGTGGGCGCGTGAGGTCGATCCGGAGCAGCCGCTCACGGCGGCGCCGTGGGAGGGAGATTGGTCGAAGCCGGAGAAGATGTCGCCGATCAATCGTTTCATGTTCGAGAATTCCGACGTGATCAGCTTCCACGAGTACGGCGACTTCGCGGCGCTGAAGCGGCGCGTGGCGGAGCTGAAGAGGTTTCAGCGGCCGATTTTGTGTACCGAATACATGGCCCGCCCCAACCGGAGCACCTTCGACCCGCACCTGGGCTACCTTCAGGAGGAAGACGTCGGGGCGTACAATTGGGGCCTCGTGGCCGGCAAGACGCAGACGCAATACCCGTGGGACTCGTGGCTAAAGAGGTACACGGCGCCGCCGCCGCTGTGGTTTCACGAAATTTTCCATCCCGACGGCACGCCGTACCGCGCGGAAGAGGTGAATTACATCAAACGGCTGACCGCCAAGGCCCGCCAGGGCGGATGAACCACCGCCGGCAGACGTTCGCGGCCGATCTACCAGCGGCGCGGTCCGGCTACGTAGCCGACGCCGACGCCGACGCTGACCGGCGGCGGCGGTTCGACGAGCACGACCGACCCGGCCGGATAGACCCACCGACCATCGACGTAGACCGGGCGACGGGCCGACTGCATGTGGGCAATGACCCGCTCACTGACTCCTTGATCGCGCAAGTAGATCACATCTTGACTCGTCAGGTTGAAGACGCTGCCGGAGGAGTTGATCTGGTTAATAATGATCTGGTCGCTGACGTTGCGTTGGGCCAGTTGGACGACGTCGTTGAGCGACATCTGGTTGCGGGCCTGGGCTGCGGCGAGGCGTTGTTCGCGGCGATCCTCTTCATGGCCGGCCAGGCCGCCGATGAGGGCACCCGTGCCGGCGCCGATGGCCGCACCCGCACCGGGATTTCCCGACATGCCGCCGAGGACCGTACCGGCCAAGGCGCCGAAACCGCCGCCGAGCAGGGCGCCGCGTTCGGTGTGGTTCATCGAACTGCATCCGCCGAGGGCCGCGAGCAACAATGGGGCGACAACGACATTCCGGTTCATGAAACATTCTCCCGCAAGGCAAGGGCTGCCAACTATGCCGAGTTTGCTCCGCGGCGTCAAGGACGGCCGCGTTGCTGCTGCGCAAGCCTCACCGGTGCGGGCCAGTCCCGACGCCGCTTGGCGCGAAAAACGGTGAAAGCGAGGCAACCTGGCTGGGGCAGCCAAGGCAGATTCGCCGCTATCCATACAATGCTTGCAGCGACGGATCGTTGACAGCTATCGGCGCGCGGGAGGTCTTCCAATGAAGCGCATCGCGTCTAACTTCTTGGCAAGTCTGGCAATGTCCGCCTGGCTTACCCTGGTTGCCGCGGCTGCCCCAGGGCAGAATGGGCAACCGCCCAAGGCCAAGAAGATTGTCACCATCGAGGGAATTACCGAATATCAGCTTCCCAACGGCGCCAAGTTTCTGTTGTTTCCCGATCCGTCGGCGTCGACCATCACCGTCAACATGACGGTCCTGGTCGGTTCCCGGCACGAGGGGTATGGCGAGACGGGCATGGCTCACTTGCTCGAACACATGCTGTTCAAGGGCAGCAAGAAATTCCCCAACCCCGACAAAGCGATGAACGACCACGGCGCCGGCAATTCCAACAACGGCACGACCTGGACCGACCGCACCAATTACTATGCCACCTACCCTGCCAGCGATGAGAACCTGGAATTCGGCATCGAAATAGAGGCCGACCGCCTGCTCAATTGCTTCCTTCGCCGCGAGGACCTGGCC
>JANWVS010000264.1 GCA_025056835.1 Gemmataceae bacterium
CAAAACCACCGGCAAGAACTTGTGGAAGACCGAACGCACCAGCCGAGGTTCGTGGACGTCCCCCGTGATTGGTCAGCTCGGCGACAGGACCGCTGTGATCGTCAGCAGCAATGGTTCGCTCGATGCTTACGACGCCGCCAGCGGAAAACTACTGGCCACGTTCGAGGGCCTTGTCGGCAACAACATCCCGTCGCCGACAGTCTACGGCGATCTGGTCGTCGTCGGTGCCGGCGAAAATCGAATAAACCCCGATGCAGCCGCCTCGGCCAAGTCGAATTGCTGCCTTCGGCTTGCTTCAGAAGGTGCCAAGACCGCCTTCGAGAAAGTTTGGGACGGACGCAAAGCCATCTGCCATGTCGCCAGCCCGCTTATTCACGAGGGACACGCCTATTTCGTCACCAGAAACGGTGTCGTTTACTGCGTCGATCTCATGACCGGTACAGAGCGGTACTCACAACGACTCGACCACCCATGTTGGGCCACTCCCATCGCGGCCGGTGATCGGGTTTACTTTTTCGGCAAGGACGGCGTCACCACCGTGCTCAAGGCCGGACCGAAGTACGAGTGCCTCGCCTCCAACCGCCTTTGGACCACCGAAGACTTCGCCAAGCGCTTCGAGGAGGCCAAGAAGAAAGTCGCCGACTCTTTCCCGATGCCGAACAAGGAAGGCCAGAAACCGAGCAATCCCCCGCTTCCTAAGGAGGAACGCGAAACGATGCGCTATGCCGCCGTGGGCGACGTGGTGTACGGCGTTGCCGCGGTGGATGGGACATTCCTCGTACGCACCGGCACCGAACTGTATTGCCTCCGTGAAACCAGACCAGCGAAGAACCCATGAGGATCATACACATGAAACCGTGTCATCGGTGCCTGGTGCTCGCCGTCGTGCTCATGTTCTTTGCCGGCCTCAGTCCTTGCAAGCCGACCGCCGCCGGGCTTTATGGCAAATCGCCTCTTGAAACGCCGACGACGGCCGGATCGCCCCGTTCGTTGGCGCGCCTCCGCATTCAGGATTTGCAGACGCGTTCGCTTCGCCGGGCCGACTTGAAGGTTGACGATGCAGACGAGTTGACGCTCGGCGATCTGGTCACAGTCGAAGAGTTCAAAAGACTCGACCCCGCCGAGCCGAAGCTCGTCCAAATAGCCGACCACGCCGGCATTATCGTGGCTCTGGGCAGCATGGAGACGAACGACTGACATGCTGGGAAAAATCGCCAAACCTCGTCGCCCAAAATAACTAGCTTCGCCCCGTGACCATGCACCACGCGTTACCAATGGCCAACTCCCACACTAAGAAAGGAGAAGACATGACCCCACCGAAGTCGCGATCGGCTTTCACACTGATCGAGCTACTCGTGGTGATTGCTATCATCGCGATCCTGATCGGTCTGCTGTTGCCGGCCGTGCAAAAGGTCCGCGAGGCAGCAGCGCGGACTCAGAGCATGAATAACCTCAAGCAAATCGGTCTGGCTACCCAAGCCTACCACGACGCCAACAGACGCTTCCCCCCGATGGGAACCTACAACCTCAACACGACACCGCGCCAGCATTATTCGCTCTACCACTTCATCCTGCCCTACGTCGAGCAGGAGGCGGCGGCTCGCGAAGCCCTGGCTGCGGGTAACAGTTACGCCTTGAACCAACTGTTTATCAGTACGTTCTTCAGTCCCCTCGATCAATCATCGCCAGACGGCTTCGTCAGCCTGCGAACCGGCGGCAGAGGCGGCGGGGCTAGCTACGGCCCCAACTTCCAGGTGTTCGGCAATCGTCGCTACGCTTATCCGTCTAACCCGGCTTATCTTTACGGCTCGTTTTCCGCTCTGGGCATCGACGAGGTGTGCGACGGGAAATCGTCCCTGACTCGTTCGATCATCGACGGCACGACGAACACCATCATGTTTGCCGAACATTATGCCCAGTGTCCGGGCGACGGATCGGTCACTTACAACGGCGCGCCTCAGGCCCCGCGATTCATCCACATGTGGAGTTTTTCGTTCGCCATCCATCCGCCCGCGTCGGCGCACATCGGCTATGGCTCGAGGTTGCCGCCGCAGGACAAACCGTCGCTGACGCAGTGCGATTTCTTTCGGCCGCAGGCCATGTCTTCAGGCGTCTGCGCGGTCTGCTTGTGTGACGGTAGCGTCCGGCTCGTCAGGACCAGCGTGAGCCAAGCCACTTGGATGAATCTGCTCGACCCTGCCGACGGGCAAATACTAGGTGAAGACTGGTAATTCTGCCGACGCACCTCTCCGGTCCGATTCTTGGAACCCACGACCCGCGACGCGGTCACGGCCCCCGACCACGGCCGCCCTGGCCGCCGCGCCCTTCCTCAAGACCGTGGCCGGAGAGGTGACAAACTCTTCTCCAGCGATACGTAAGGGTCTTCGAGCGGATATCCGTGCCATATCTTGAACCGACGTTGACAAACGCCTTTCTTTGCGGCTCCTAGACAGCCCCGACCCGGGGTAACTTGCCCACAACAACTGAATTGGCGGCCGAATACCCGATCCACGTCGTTTGCCAGTGGATCGGTAACTCGGCGGCGATAGCGGCCAAGCACTATCTGACCGTCCGGGAAGAGGACTATGCACGGGCAGCCCAAGGCGGCGCAAAAAGCGGCGCACTAGCGGCGCAAAAAGCGGCTCACTGGATGCAGCGCAGCGACTTGGAGGAAGCCGCAACGAATCGCAAACCGAAGCCCAAGAGTTGCCACAACCCTTAGGCGGATTCGACTTTCTGCGTCTTGTTTCTAGTCGTAAATCATTGATTTACAATGACTTATTGCCCCCAAGGGGACTCGAACCCCTGTCTTAGCCTTGAGAGGGCTATGTCCTAGGCCGCTAGACGATGGGGGCGGCATCTTCGGTCATTATGATGGGCCGCTGGCCGAAGGCAAGTCGAGTTGCGAAATCCCAGCGCCGCGTTCGCCGATCGAGCGGAATTTATCGTTGCTCGGAAAAGCGATGCACGAACTGGCGTGTGCATTATGATTCTTTAGCTTCGCCCGGGCGGCGGTGGTTGGTCGCCCGGAAAAGCGACGATCGTGCGGGCGGCGACGCTCGAGGCTTGTGCCGAGGACGAATTGGCACTTGGCCGGTCCGGTACTTGAGCGACGGAGCATGGCCTGGACAGAGCGCCCTGCGGCAGCGCCGGGGGCAGGCGACGCAAGCGAAATTCATACGCCAAGTAAGCGGACACGATGGGCACGGCAACCACGGCGAGCCAAGCGAGGGTTTTGGTCCACCGAGGACGGGACATGGTCGCATGTACGGCGATGGCCGCCAAGGCGCCTCCCAAGGCCCCTCCCAGATGAGCGTGCCAAGCCACACCGGGTATCAGACTGATGAGGACCAAGAGCATGAGATTGGCACCGACGCGACTGAGCAAGGCCGACCAAAGATTGTCCGGCAACCGGTCGCGATTCAGCCATAGCCAGCTTCCCAGGGCCGTCAACAACCCCGACAACGAACCGGAGGCTCCGGCGACCACCACATTCGGTCGGCCAGTGGCCACCACTGCCGCCCCGCCCACGACCCCGGAAATCACGAAGATCACAACGAACCTCGACCAACCGAAAATGGCCTCGCCCAGTCGGCCAAGCATCCCCAGACAGAAACAATTCATCAGCAGATGCAGTCCGCTGACGTGGAGGAATTGATAGGCAACGAGGCGCCACCATTGGTGTCGCACGACGACATCGAAGGGCGTGAGACCGCCGAGCGAGTGCAGGAGCGGTGCCGTGCCCTGCCCGCCGGTGAGATAAGCATCGATGCCGACGCCGTGCCGTGCCGCCCAAGCCAAGCCGACGCCGTACATCACGAGGTTGCCGAGAAGCACAATCAGGGTGGCCGCGGGCCACCGCGGATTCAGCAGAGCTTCGAGGATGCGATCGGTTGCCTCCCACGGCCGAGCCGACGAAAAGGATGATTCTTCTGGTGCCGGCCGTCGTGCCGGCTGCGCTAAGCGGCGTGGGTCGTCGAGGGCGGCCCGCCCCGCCGCGGTGAGAAGGTAACCCTGGCCAAGCCCCGGCACCCAATCCACGATTTCGATGTGTCCGTTCAAGCGCAACTGATCCACGGCGGCGTCGAGGCGTGTTCGATCTACCCCGGCATCGACGGCAAAACGAGAAGGAAAAAACGGTTGCGGCGCCAGGTGGGCGCAGGTTTGGATGATTCGCACCAGGAGATCGTGATCCGACTGCACGAAATTATTGTACGACTGTCGTGCGCCGCTTCCCCTGCTTCCTTTGGCCCAGCGAGTATGAGACAAGTCCGGTGCGCGAACGAACCAACTCGAGCGTGGCGGAACAGTCCGCGACCGCCTCATCCCGGGCACAT
>JANWVS010000265.1:0-245 GCA_025056835.1 Gemmataceae bacterium
AGGATGGCGGAACCGGCTTGGTCATTCGCCGGCGCATCGGCGAGAAACAGCAAGGCGGCCTGACGCACGAGCGCATCGGCGTCGCCCAGACGCTCCAGAACCTTGGGCAAGTGCCTGGTTTCCGCCGGCAGCGCGGCCAAAGCGTTACGGCGCACCGCGTCCGAGCGATGGTCGAGGGCGCCAAGCACCGCTTGGATTGCCTCGTTTTGACCGGCGTCCAAGGCCTTCAGCCCTCGCAACGTCCA
>JANWVS010000265.1:255-4324 GCA_025056835.1 Gemmataceae bacterium
TCCACAGGGCGTGAATGGCCCCGACGTTGAGACCCAGCGCGTCGACCGACGGGTCGCGGACCAATCGGCAAAGCTCGGGCACGACGTCGTCTTGACCACGTTCGATCAGAAGTCGCTGGGCGTGTTTGCGCCAGAACATGTTGTCGTGCTGAAGGGCCGCGATCAGTTCACGTGGACCGGCGCCGTTCAGTGTCATCGATCCCGTCGTGCCGCGCGGAGCATCTTTGACCACCAGGCGATAGATGCGGCCGTGGGTCTTATCGCGTAAGGGCGTTTCGTAGGCGTTGCCTCTACCGGTCTTGAAGCCGATGGGCGTGGGATTGTGCTGGACGATGTAGTTGTACCAGTCGATGATCCAGACGTTGCCGTCCGGTCCGACCTCGGCCATGATGGGGGCGCACCATTCGTCGTCGCTGGCAAGGAGGTTCCAGGCGTTGCGCGACCGGAAGTCGGCGCCGCGTCGCTCGATGGTGAAAGTCGCGACCAGGTGGCCGGTCGGTTCGCACACGAAGGCGGTGCGGTTCCAGTATTGGCGGGGATAGGTGCGGGCGGTGTACAGGGCGTGGCCGGCGGCGGCG
Organism: Gemmataceae bacterium; assembly: GCA_025056835.1. Taxonomy (GTDB): domain Bacteria; phylum Planctomycetota; class Planctomycetia; order Gemmatales; family Gemmataceae; genus JANWVS01. The sequence continues at coordinate 834 of JANWVS010000265.1, forward strand.
GTAAAGTGGCCATGATGATCGACCTGGCGCACTTTGTCGGTGATCGGGTGCATCGGCGCGTTGCCGGCGATGCCGCCCAGGACCTTCGACGACCAACCGCGGACCTGTTCGTAGTAGCGGTTCGGGATGGGCAGGTAGACGCTCGGATTACCGTTGGCGGTCGAGCCGAAGAGAAGGCCATCCTCGCTGAAGCCGACACCCCAGGAATTGTTGTTGGTCGAGCGAAGGAATTCGAGCTTTGTGACCCGAACGGGGGCCGTGCCTTCGACCTTGAAGCGGAAAAATCCTTGGCGGAAACTGTGTCGTTCACCGGCGACGGTGCCGTCGAAGCCCGAATAGCCGCAGATGCCGTAGTACCAGCCGTCGAAGCCATAGTGAAGGTTGCTGGGGCCGGCGTGGGTGTCGCCGGTGTGCCAGCCGGAGAAGAGAATGGTGCGTTCGTCGCAAACGTCGTCGCCTTTGGAGGAGCGGAGAAAGAGGGTGTAGGGCGCCTGCAAGAGGATGATGCCGTCGCGATAGAAGGCGAAGCCGGTCGGAATACTGAGCTTGTCGGCAAAGACGGTGAACTTGTCCGCCACGCCATCGCCGTCGGTGTCGTCGCAGATCACAAGGCGATCGCGTCCCTCGCCGAAACGTCTCAATTCGTTGGGGTAGTCGACGCTTTCGGCAATCCAGAGCCGGCCGCGCTCGTCCCAGTTCATGCAGATCGGCCGCTTGATGTGCGGTTCGGAGGCGAACAGCCTCAGCTCGAAATCGACCGGGTGGATCATGTGCTTCATCGACTCAGCCGGCGCGACGGGCAACTGCATCGTCGATTTGTGGGTCTGGCCTTTCTTGCCGCCGGCATAGAACGGTACCTTGGCCTCGACGTATTGAAACGGTTTGGCGTCCTTGGCCAGTTGGGTCATGCGCGGCGGTTCGTCGCCGACCGGCGGCAGGGTAAGTTGCCAAAGACCAACGACCATCGTGACCACGTCCATCATAACCGCGACTCCAACCGATGACTTTGCCGAGGTTTACGATAGGAATTTGACGTTGACTGGTGGCCCTGGGGGCGCCATGGCGCGGAGGCGGGCCGGGACTACAGCAGATAGGCGTGCCACTCCCGGTGGTCGGGAAGGCCGCTCCCGAGGCGAAGGCAACGCCTGCTTGGCTCCGGCGCTATGGCGCTGGTCCGGTATCGTTACGGTCCAAGCGGAGGTCGTGAAGTGCGGAGGCAACCAGCAACCAGTCCACGCCGACCGAGCGCATCGCGGCGACATCGTCCCGGTCGCGCACTCCGCCGCCTGCGGCAAGCTCAAGGTCCGGAAAGGCCGTCCGCAATCGTCGGCACAGCCCTTCGGTGCGGACACCGGTGCCCATGCCGACGTCGGCCACGTCGAGCACCAGCAATCGTTTCACCCCCCGGACATAGCTTTGGGCAGCCAGGGTGTATGGATCATCGCTTGGCCAGTCGTTGTGTCCGCGCCAGGCTCGGCCCTGTTTCATGTCGAGAGAAAAAACCACGCGCTGCGGCCCGGCGCTGTTCAAAATGGCGGCGAGTGCGTCCGGCCCGGCAACCGTTTCCAGACCGGCGATGATCGTTGGGATCTCCTGGGCCAGCAGGGGTACGGCGTCAGCCGCGGTCCGCAGACCGGCGTCGACCCAGAGACGAAATCCGTCGTCGCCCAAGCGCCGATAGAGCGACCAGTTTGGTCGCCGTCCAGTGATGGCATCGAGGTCCGCCAGGTAAAGTTCCCGCAAGCCGAAGTGGTCGCGAAACGCCCGGGCCACGTCGAGCGGCGCCGTGGATTGCGTCAGCTGGCTGGCAATGGGTCGATAGGCGTCGCGCTGTCCGGCGATGCCGCGCACCACGACGCCGCCCAATACGTCGATGACCGGCAAGATGCGCATGGCCGTTCGATCAGGGATTGCCTTCCGGTCGCGATGCGTCGTCGAGCGGCCGCGGCACGGCCCGCAGGTGGTCACGTTGCTGGCGGGCGGCCAGGCGCGTCTGAAGCGCCCAAAGCGACGTGAAACCTTGGGCCCATTGGTTGTCGAAGAACTCCAGGTTGGTCTGGTTGGCGAGACGGCCATCGTACAAGCTATGGGGACTGCGGCGTCCCTGGACGGTACACGCCCCTTTGAAGAGTTTCAGGCGAACGTCGCCCGTGACGAGTCGTTGCGTTTCACGGACGAATTCCTGCAGCGCCCGCCGCGCGTCGTGAAACCACAGCCCCATGTAAACCAGTTCCGCGTAGCGACGACTCAACGGATCGCGCAGCTGCACCAACTCTTTACTGTGTACCAAACTTTCCAGATCGCGATGAGCCGTCCAAAGGATCGTCGGGGCCGGCACTTCGTAGATTTCGCGGCTCTTGATGCCCAACATGCGGTCCTCGACCACGTCGGAGCGGCCAACGCCGTGCATGCCGCCCAGACTGTTGAGCGTGCGGACCAACGGCACCGGATCGAGTCGTTCGCCGTTGATGGCGACCGGAATGCCGGATTCAAAAGTGAGTGTCAGGATCGTCGGCTCGGCCGGCGCTTGTTCGACCGGTCGAGTCATAACGTAGGAATCGGCGGGAGGATCGTACCACGGGTCCGACAGTTCGTTGAAAAACAGGCTCGCTCCCCACAGATTGCGATCCAGGGCCAGCGGTTGGTCTTTAGGCTCTTCGATGTCAAGGTTGCGCTTGCGGGCGTAGTTCAGCTTATCTTCGAGGTTTTTCAGGTTCCATTCGCGGACCGGGGCCAAGACGCGCAAACCGGGATTTTGCGCAGCGATGGCGGTCTCCATCCGGACTTGGTCGTTCCCCTTGCTGGCGGCGGCATGGGCGACGACGTCACAGCCCTCCTCCCGCGCCACGCGCACCAGTTCTTGCGCAATCACAAACCGGGCCAGCGCTGAACCCAGAAAGCAGCTTTGCTGATAAACGGCGCCGGCTTGGAGCACCGGAAAACAAAAATCCTCCAGGAACTGGTGGCGGCGATCCACGACCTGAGCGGCGGAGGCTCCCAATTCGAGGGCCGCTTCCCCCAAAGGTTCGAGATAGGTTTCCTGGCCGAGGTTGATCGACAGGGTGACGATTTCGTAGCCGCGCTCGTGGACCAGCCAGTGCAAGGCCAGCCGGCATTCCAGATCGCCGTTAAATGCCATGATTGCGCGCGGCACGAAGTAGCCTCCCACGGTCCCCAACCGCCGACGCCGCACACATTCGTTGTAAGCTGGATCGCAAATTCGTCCAGATTCTTGCTTGCGTTACGCCCGAAAGGTTGGAATAATACATAGAATCGATACGAAGCGCCGGCAGCATCGTTTCTGCTTGCGGGGTCTCGTTTTTCGTTCGATGGGATTCTTTTTGTTTATTGGGCTTATCGCCATCTTGGGGATTCGTGGGGAGAGACAGCCATGGCCAATCAAGGTGCATCCGCGGGTAAGAAGTCAGCGGCGTCGCTCAATGAGACCGAAGCTCTCATGGAGGAGGCAACCGACCGAGTCGACAGCGGCC
>JANWVS010000266.1 GCA_025056835.1 Gemmataceae bacterium
CGGGACCCTGACGCTGAGCACCCATTTCCAGGCGAAGCTGGTCAGTTGGGAAATCGCCGGGCTGACGATGCTCTTGGGCGCCGCCTTTGCCGGAGCGACGACCGGGAACGGGGCGAAGCAAGGGCTGTGCGTGGCGATCGGCGGCACACTTCTTTACTTGGGCTATCAAGTCACGAGTCCGCGCTTCGATCTGGAGGCTTGCTTGTTTGCCGTGCTGAGCATGTTCGCTGTCGGCATCGCCGGCGGCTGGTTTGGTTGTCAACTATTTCCGCCCGTCGTGAAGCGGCGACGTCATCGCATCGTCGACTTGTGATCGGCGCGATCCGGGCGTTGAGCGTTCAGGCCACCATACCGCGGCGCGTGCTGTTGCACAGCAGCGTGTGGTCTTGAGTCGGTGCAGCGGCAGCCGCGGACGAGGCAGGTTCGCTTCAGCCGCCAATGGCGTGCATGGTGCGCAACGGCTTGATGAAGCGCGCCGTGTTGATTTCGTGGCCTTCCCACTTGTCCCAGACACAGCGGCGAATCAAGGCGGCGATCTGTTCGGCCGGACCGCCGCCGCGGAGCAACGGCTTGACGTCAACCTCGGTCAACGCAAACAGGCAGTTACGCAGCTTGCCCTCGGCCGTCAACCGGAGGCGATTGCAGCTATGGCAAAAAGGACGAGAGACCGAGGCGATGATGCCGACGCGACCGCCGCCGTCGACGTAGCGAAATTCCATCGCCGGCGCCCGTGGATCGTAATCGTCCACCGGCACCAGCGGTGCGATTTCGCGCTCGAGTTGTTCGAGAATTTCGTGGGCGAAATAGACTTTGCCGCGCTCCCAGTGGTCGGCACCGATCGGCATGTATTCGATGAAGCGCATCTCGCAACCGAACCGGCGTGCGAACCGAGCCAGCGGCACGACTTCGTGCTCGGTGACGCCGCGGATGCTGACGGCGTTGATCTTGACCGGCGAAAAACCGGCGCGGCAGGCAGCGTGAATGCCGGCCACGACCTGGTCCAAACCGTCGCGCCGCGTCAATCGCCGAAACTGCTCCGGATCAAGCGTGTCCAGGCTGACATTGATGCGGCGCAGACCGGCGTCGTACAGCGCCTGGGCGTACTGGGCCAGCAAAAGGCCGTTGGTAGTTAGGCCCACATCCTGGATGCCGGGTATGGCGGCCAACATGGCGACCAACCGCGGCAGGTCGCGGCGCAACAAAGGCTCGCCGCCGGTGAGGCGGACCTTGTCGATCCCCAAGGACACGGCGATGCGCACAAACTGGATGATTTCCTCGAACGTCAGCAGTTCGCCCTTGTCGAGAAACCGGACTTCCTCCGGCATGCAGTAGGTGCAGCGCAAATTGCAGCGGTCGGTGACGCTGATACGCAAGTTGTTGTGTACGCGACCGAAGCTGTCGCGCAGCGGACCGACGACGGCGACGTCTGCCATGTCAGTTTCCCTCGCCGGAGCCATGGCGGGCACTGCCCGTGGGATGCACCCATTCGGTGGTGCCGTCGGCCCAGTTTTCCTTCTTCCAAATTGGTACCAACTCCTTGAGGCGGTCGATGGCGTGGCGACACGCTGCAAACGCCTGATCGCGGTGGGGACAACTCACGGCTACCGCCACGCTGACCTCGCCGACTTCTAAATGGCCCAGGCGATGCTCCATGGCGATTTCCCCGACCGGCCAACGGCACCGCGTGTCGGCTTCGATTTCGGCCATTTTGGCCACGGCCATGGGAGCATAGGCTTCGTAATCCAGCGCCACCGTCCGGCGCTCGCCGGTCAAATCGCGCACCGTGCCCAGGAAGACGACGACCGCTCCGCAATGCGGACGGCGCACCGATTCCGCCAGGCGCTCATACTGGATCGGCTCGTGAGTCAGGCGAACCATGCCGAACCTCCCATCAACCGCCGCTGACGGGCGGGAGCAAGGCGACTTCCGCCTCGGGCGGCAAGGGGGTCGCATCGTCGGCATAGTCATTATTCACCGCCACGGCCGAAACTTCAACCAGCCCCGCCAGCGCCGGGTAACGCTGCCCCAGCCGGCGGCGTAAATCGCCTACCGTCGCTCCGGGAGGAAGGTCGATCTCCGCGGCGGCGGCGCCGACCAGATCGCGCGCCCGAGCAAACAACCACACACGCATCACAACACCAAGGAACGAAACGGCTGCTTGAGCCGGTCGGCCAGTTCCGGCATCAAGCCATAAGCGATGGCCAGATACTGGGCCGGGTGGAGCGAACGTTTGCCGCCGGCATGCTCGATTTGCAAGCGGCAGGCACTGCACTCCGCTGCCGCTCCCGTTAGGTTGAGGCCGCGCAGGGCATCCAACAAAGGCCGCCCGGCCGCCAGCGAGGCCGCATAATTTCGCTTCAACAGGCCGAACGTGCCGGCCATTCCCGAACAGCCGACGTCCAACTTGTGGACCGACAGGCCGGGCACGGACGCTAGCAGGTCCGGTCCTTTCACTGGATCGCCGAGCGCCTTCATGTGGCACGGAACGTGGTAGCCGATGGTCGCCTCAAAACGTTGCCAACGGTCGCGCAGCTGGCCGCGCCGCCGCAGCTGGTCAAGGAATGTCGTAAACTCCACGGCTTGGGCGGCCACTGCCGTGGCATCAACGTCGTCGATGATTTGCAGGCTGTCCTGGCGCAACATCAGAGCGGTGGTCGGCTCCAGGCAAATGATCGGCATTCCTTGCCGGGCGATCTCGGCGAAGGCCCGCAGGTTTCGTGTGGCCAGTTCCCGGGCCGTATCGACGTCTCCTTGGGCCAGCGCTTCCATGCCGCAGCTGACCTGGTCGGGAGGGACATAGACATCGTACCCCTGATGCTGCACGACGCGCGTCGCCGCTTCCGCCACGCTCGGCTCGAAATGATTGGCGTACAAGTCCACAAACAACGCTGCGGCCGGTTTTTTCCCCGAGGGTTTTTGCGTCCAGCCGCGCCGCTCGGCCAACCACAAAAACGTTCGCGGCGCAAATCGCGGCAGCCGACGTTCGGCCGCCAGGTGAAACCACCAGCCGAACAACCAGCGGCCCAAACGGCTTTGAAGTAACGCGTTGATCAGGAGCGGCATGCTGCTGCCCCATTGCGCAGCGCGCTGCAACCGTGCCAGGAACCATCGGCCGCGATCCAACCCGTGTTGGGCGACGTTGGCCGCCTTGGCCTCGAGCATCAACTTGGGAACGTTGACATGGGCGGGACACTCGACGGCGCACATCTTGCAATTGACGCACAAGTCGGCAACGGCACGCACCTCATCGGAAGCCAGGGTCAGCGACACCGCCTTATCGTGCAACAACTGGCGCAGCAGGTTCGCTTTGGCCCGCGGCGTGGCCGCCTCGTCGTGGGTCGCGCGGAAGATCGGGCACATCCGCAGGGGGGGCGCTTCCGTCAGACAGTGTCCGCAGCCGTTGCAGTGGTTGGCTTCGACCGCGAGTTCCAGCGGCTGCCAGCGCAAACGCGGCGCGGGCGGCGCGCCGAGCGCCGCTTGGCGTAACGGCCAAGCCGCGGCGTCGGGATCGGGATCAACGATCTTGCCCGGATTGAAGATGCCGCGGGGATCGAAAATCGCCTTAATTTGCCGCAAGAGCGGATAAAGAGGGCCGAATTGCCGCGCCACCCAGGGAGTCCGAGCCAGTCCCGTGCCGTGCTGGGCGCTGACCGTGCCGCCGAGTTCGAGCGTCAAGCCATGGACGCGTTCGGCCAGGGGAACCAGACGGGCCACATCGGCTTGTTTGCCGAGGTCGAGAAACGGCCGAACATGGACCTGTCCGGTCCCGGCGTGGATCAGGAACGAAGCCGTGACTTCGACCTCTTTAAGGGCCGCTTGGGTGCGCGTGAGGAATTCCGGCAAGGCAGCGACCGGAACGCCGACGTCTTCAATGAAAGGCACCGGTTGCGGGCCGTGCTTGGCGCCGTACAGGCTCGGCAGCGCCCCCTCGCGCAGCCGCCACAGCCGCGCTTGCTCCGCGTCGCTGACGGCCGCAATGATTTGCAGCGGCGGTTCGGGACCACGAGCCAAGGCTTCGGTCAAGTCGCGTACCTGACGTTGCGCCGCGGCGCTGGTATCGGTTTCGTAAGCCACCAGCACCACCGCTTCCACCGCAGCGTCGATGGCTGCGGCGATATCGCCTGCTTCATTGCCGCGGGCCAACGTCAGCAATCGCCGATCCAGCAATTCGCACGCTGCCGGCCCGGTCGCCAGGATGCGCTCGGTCGCTTTCAAGGCTGCTTCCAGCCCGGCGAATCCGAGCAAGACACCGGATCGGCCGCCGGGGAGGGGAATCGTCCGCAGCGTGGCCTCGGTAAAAATGGCCAATGTCCCTTCCGA
>JANWVS010000267.1 GCA_025056835.1 Gemmataceae bacterium
TGATGCTCATCAACAATGAATCGGTCAAGAAGGAACTTGAGATCACCGCCGAGCAGGCTGAAAAAATTCCCGAGGCCGTGCAAAAAGCTTTGGCCGAAGTGCTCAACGAAAAACAAATGACCCGCCTGCGTCAGATCGAGCTACAACAGCGGGGCAACGCCGCCTTTTTGGATGCGCGCGTGAAAAAAGAATTGAACCTAACCGAAGAACAGTCCGAGAGTATTAAGTCGATCCTCGACGAAGCCGCCAAGGAACGCCAAGAGATTTTTAAGGAAGCCAAGGGCGGCAACTTCCAAGGTTTGCAAGAAAAATTCACCGCTCTCGAAAAGGAGACCAAGGAAAAGCTCCAAGGCGTGCTCACCCCCGCGCAAAAGAAGCAATGGCGCGCCATGATCGGTGATGAGTTTAAAATGGAATTTCCGGGATTCAACTTTGGCAACAAGGGCAAAAAGAAGAAGGATGCGGAATAGCACACGCCCGAATCTTTGACCAGGAGCCGACGAGCAATCCATAAACGGCGTCGGCAACGGCGACAAGTCAACATCCCATCCGACCGGCGAAGAACTTGCATGTTCGTCGCCGGTTTTTTGTTGTCCGGGCAGGTTCATGTCTGGTAAGCTGATGAAGTGGGGAAGCTGGTGTGAGAAGGAGCCGAAATGCGCGCCACGCTTGTCATGTTTGTCGCCCTCGTCCTCACTACTGCCGCCAGCGCCCAGTCTGGCTCGTCGAGTATTGAGAAAAAGGAAATCACCGAAGTCGGCGGACGATCGTTCGATCAGTGGCTCAAAGATATCGGACATAAGGATCCGTCGCGCCGGGAAGCGGCGATTCGTGCCGTGATGGCGTTCGGTCCCGACAAGGCCTACGAGGCTGTCCCTGCCATGCTCGCGGAACTGCGGCGCCAAACCATCGGCGGGCCGAGCGACACCAGCGTTCGCGTCAATCTTGCCATCGCCTTGGGCGCCATCTTGGGCGCCAAACAGGAAAAGGATCGCGATCCAAAACACGTAAAAGAAGCCGTGGCTCTTCTGGCCCGCTTGTTGAGCGATTCCCAAGGAATCGTCAAGTTCCGGGCGGCACAAGCGTTGACGGCTCTCGAATTCGAGGCCATCAGCGCCGTGCCCGAGCTTTTGCCGTTGTTGAAGGACCGACTGAGTTACGAAGTGCGCCAAGCGGGGGCAGCGGCCTTGGGCCGCATCGCATTCGACCGCAAGATCGGTGTCCTGCCGCACGTCGCGAATGCGCTGAAGGATTTACTTACGGATCAGGCGTTTCAGGTGCGGCAAACGGCTTGTCAATCCCTCGGCGCCCTGGGGCCGCCTGGCGATCCAAACGTCCGGTTGGCCGTCTTACGCGCTCTCGAGCCGGTCGCCAAAAAAGATCCGGAGCCAACCGTGCAGATCTGGGCGAACGTGGCCGTGATGCGCTACGCTGGCAAGCCGTCGGAGGAGAACATCGCACCCATTGCTCAGTTCTTGCACAAGGGAGACACGGCCGCGCGGATGAATGCTGCCCAGGCCCTGGGCGCGCTCGGCACGGCCGCAAAAGACACCGTTCCCACGTTGATCGCCGCCCTCGACGACGTCGATCCCGGAGTCGTCGGAATGGCAATCTGGGCCTTGGGCCGCATGGAATCGGGACGAGCTTTGCCGGCATTGGAGCGAGTAGCTGCCAACGCCAAGTTGCCCGATGAGCTGAAAAAAGCCGCGCGCATGACCATCGACGAATTGAAAAAGAAGCTCGCCTCTTCCAGTTAGACCTGCCGACCCTTGCAGCCGTGGGAGTGTCTATTCGTGTAACGAGGAGTTGGCCATGCTGCGCACGCTCTCGGTGATGGTGATTGTGGTGCTGCTGGGGATAGTCGTCTCGGCGGCTTCGGCGCAGAGATTTCTTGGCAAAGATGTGCCCGGTTGGTTGGCTGAGCTTGCCAAAGGTGATGACAAAGCCCGCCGGAATGCCGCCTTTGCCTTGGGCAAGATGGGTTTTGCGGCCGCGGACGCCGTACCAGCTTTGCTTCGGGCGTTGACAACGGACTCCAGCGTCAAGGTGCGCGACGCGGCCGCGTTCGCTCTGGGTGAGATTGTCCGCAACGCAAAACAAATGGCGGCAGCCGATCCGAAATACGACGCCTACCTGGCGAAAGCCCTCGACAAAGAGCTGGTTCGCCATTTGACGCGGGCTTTGAAAGACGAGGCTTGGCAGGTGCGCCGTAGCGCCGCCTTCGCCTTGGGATGTCTGGAGAAGGATGGTCTCGCCGGCCGTGAAGCCTTGGAAGAGGCTTTGAGCGACCCAGCGCCGCAGGTACGGCAGAACGCCGCTTGGGCGCTGGGCCGCAGTAGTGTGGACGCCGTCGCCAAATTGCGCGGGGCGCTGGCCGACGCCGATCCTTACGTGAAACGCGACGCCGTGCAGTCGCTGGACCTCTTGACCTACGAAGAACCGACGGCGCTGCGGCCGGCGCTGCCCGATCTCTTGCGTCTTTGCAGTGATACTGACTCGGAAGTCCGCCGAGCCAGCGTCAAGGTGCTTATCCGCTTGGTCAGTCCCAAGGACGCTAAGGAAGCGATCGAACCGTTACGCCGGGTTGTCGCCAATGCCGAAGAAGACCGAGAAATTCGAGTGAATGCCGCCCTGGCGCTGGCCAACATCGGCGGAACTTCCGCAACGGCAGCCATCGACGTGTTGATAAATGCCTTGCATCACGGCGATCTCGACGTGCGCCGACAAGCCGCGGCGGCGGTCGGGAAGTTCGGCAAGGAGGCCGCTCGCGCCGTGGGGGACTTGATCACCGCTCTCAAGGACCAGGATGTGGAGGTACGCCAACACGCGGCCATGGCCTTGGGTGACATCGGTCCGTCCGCCGAAGCCGCCGTGCCCGCTTTGGTCGCCTTGCTGACCAACACGGCCGAACACGCCGAGGCGCGGAAAGCGGCTGGCGCTGCCCTCAAACAGATTGGCAACAATGTTGCCGCCATTCAAGCCGTGCCGCGTTTGGTCGCCATGATCGCCAATCGAGCCGACGAAGCGGCGGTTCGCGAACGGGCGGTCTGGGCGCTTCAGGTTCACGGTCTGGAGCTACGCAAAATGGACGGCGTCGTCGCGGCGTTCGTCAAAGTTGTCAACGAACCCAAGACCAAGGCCAACCGCATGCTCCGGTACACATGCGCTTGCATCTTGGGTGTGCTTCAGCGCGGCGATGCCGATCCCGCGGCCCTGGACACCCTCGCCGATTTTTTGCACGACACCGACGTCGCGATTTATGAAGGCGTCCAGGCCACTGCCCAGGGCAGCGGCATCGAATCCGGCACCGGCAAAACGGTGGTCAAGGAACTTAGCGTCGGTGATGCGCGGGTCAACGCCGTCGAAGCACTGCAATACATCGGTGCGGCCCGAGTCGGCAGCCGAGCGGACATTGTCCGGCAACTTCGAATGCTGGCCGACGACCCCAAGACCTTCCGCGATTTGCGTAAGAAATGCATCGAGTTGCTGCGCGAGCTAGGCTCGTGAGCAGCGCTCCACCCATCACTGATCGGTTTCGAGGACGGCCAGAAACGCTTCCTGCGGTATGTCTACTTGGCCGACCTGCTTCATCCTTTTCTTGCCCGCCGCTTGCTTGGCCCAAAGTTTCCGTTTTCGCGTAATATCGCCCCCGTAGCACTTGGCCGTCACGTTCTTCTTGAGCGCGGCAATGGTTTCCCGTGCGATGACCCGGCTGCCGATGGCCGCTTGAATCGCGATGTCGAAGAGGTGGCGATCGATCTCCTCGCGGAGCTTCTTGACAAGCCGCCGACCGCGGGCCTCGGCAAAGGCCCGATGGACGATCGTGGACAAGGCGTCGACGCGCTTGCCGTGCACCAGGATGTCAAGCCGGACAAGGTCGGCCGGCCGATAGCCGATGAATTCATAGTCCATGGTACCATAGCCGCGCGTGCAGGATTTGAGCTTGTCGTAGAGGTCGTAGATGATTTCCGCCAACGGCATCTCGTATACCAAAATGGCCCGTGTGGGGCTGAGATATTCGGTCCGGACATAAACACCGCGGCGATCGGCGCACAGCTTCATGATGTCGCCGATGTTGTCGGAGGGCACCAGGAAACTGGCGCGCACAACCGGTTCGCGGAATTCTTCGATTTGGCCGGCGTCAGGAACTTTCTGCGGATTGTCGATCACCAGCAGTTCGCCGCGACGGGTGAGAATTTCGTACGTGACGTTGGGGGCTGTCGTGACCAAATCGAGTCCGCTGTCGCGCTCGATGCGTTGTTGGATGATTTCGCGGTGCAGCATCCCCAAGAAACCACAACGAAAGCCG
>JANWVS010000268.1 GCA_025056835.1 Gemmataceae bacterium
AGCTGCTTCAGGTTGTTCTGGCACTGCGATCGGGCCGCCGCTTCCCGAACTTTCTGTACTGCCGGCAGCAACAGGCCGATCAAAATCGCGATGATGGCGATGACGACTAACAGTTCGATGAGCGTAAACCCTCGCAAGAACCGCGGTTTTTGCAAAAAAGCCATGGTTCACCCCATAGAAAAAATGAAGAAATTGAAGCCAAGGGCGTACACACCCTTCATCGGTTAACCCTTTATTAAAGTTTCGCGAAAGCCCATTGTCAATAAGGTTTCGCAAAATTCCTGAGGCTGGGTCCGGGCTTTTCGCTGGGGTCATGACTATTTTTGCCTCCGTCGTAAACCGGCCCCGCGTTTTCGAAAAACAATCACCGGCGCCACAGCCGAACGCCACTGCGTCGCCCCGAATCGCGATTGACACCGTCTTCCTATTCGGACTATAACAACGCACCCGGTACAAGAAGGCAGTTGTTCCGGGAGAGGCCACAAGCGTTGGAACAATACTTTCATGCTCTCATTCGCGGCGAACAACGTGGACTGGGGGCGGCCGTGCAACGCGGCGGCTTGCGCTTGGCCAGCGCGGTCTACGGCCTCGGTGTTCGGCTGCGCAATTGGGCGTACGACCGCGGCTGGTGTCGCTGCGAATCCCCGGGCGTGGCAGTGGTCAGTGTTGGAAATCTGACGCTCGGCGGCACCGGCAAGACGCCGTGCGTGGAACTGGTCGCCCGCTTTTTTCGCCAGCGCGATTGTCGAGTGGCCATCCTCAGCCGCGGCTATGGCGTTGACCACGGCCGCAATGACGAGGCGCTCGTCTTGGAGGAAAACTTACCCGACGTGCCCCATCTGCAAGGGGAAGATCGGGTCGCATTGGCTCGCATTGCGGTGGAGGAGTTGGACAGCGAGGTGCTGGTGCTCGACGATGGTTTCCAACATCGGCGCTTGCGGCGCGACCTCGACTTGGTATTGTTGGACGCCACCTGCCCTTGGGGCTACGGCGCTTTGTTTCCGCGAGGGTTGCTCCGCGAGCCGCGGCGCAGCCTCCATCGGGCGGACATGGTGCTGCTCACTCGATGCGACCAGGTCGCAGCGGAAGATTTGGCTAAGCTGCACGGCGAAGTACGCCATCATGGCGGCGACGTGCCAGTCGCCGAGTGCATTCATCAACCGGCGGCGTGGGTCAACACGGCTGGCGACCAGCTGCCGCCCGCAGAGTTTCGTGGTCGGCCGACAGCGGCGTTCTGCGGCCTGGGCAATCCGGCGGCTTTTCGCCGCACGCTCGTGGAGCTTGGCCTGGAAGTAGTTGCCTGGCGGACGTTTCCTGATCATCACGGGTACACGCGGGCCGACGTCGCGGCGTTAGAGGCTTGGGTGCGCAGCCTGCCGCGCGGCAGCATCGTGGCCACGACTCAGAAAGATCTCGTGAAGCTGCGGCTTTCGCGTCTGGCCGACAAGGAGCTTTGGGCCTTGCGCATCGAATTGGCCGTCCGCCGCGGTCGGGAGGAGTTGGAGCGCCGCTTAGCAGCGGTGCTGACGGACACGGAAACGCCTTCGGTACCATCGCCCACCTGACGCCTTCCACGGAGGGAAGCATGACAGTCCTCGCTTGCTCGAACAACCACGCAGCGGTCAAGGGGCCACGGCCTTTGGGAAAGGCGACCGTGAAACCGTTTGATCTGAAGGGGCTTCGGACGTACGACTTGATCTCGCGGCCCTCCAAGGTATTTCACGACGATCTCGGTAAACCCCTCGACGCAGGTGTGAGCATCGCTGCGTGGCTGGAAAGTTTGCCGCGGCAGTTGGCGGCCAATGACTTGCGTCGCGTCGCTGGCCATATTCGGCGTGCCCATGGTGAGGGCCGTGTCGTTGCCGCCGCGCTCGGCGGGCATGTCATCAAGACCGGCTGCGCTCCGTATCTGATCGATTGGATCCAACGAGGTGTCTTGAAAGCCGTCGCTCTCAACGGCTCGGCAGCGATTCACGATTTTGAGCTGGCCGTCGCCGGCAAGACGAGCGAAAACGTCGCCGCCCAACTGCCGACCGGACAATTTGGCATGGCTCGCGAAACGGCCGACGCCTTCGCCGTTGCCGCTCGACAGGGAGCAGAAAATGATCTCGGTCTCGGTTGGGCCTTGGGCAAGCACCTCGACGATTTGGATCCTGTCTACGGCGAATCGAGTTTAGTCCTGGCGGCGTACCGAGCCGGCGTGCCATGCACCGTCCATGTGGCCCTCGGCACCGACATCGTGCACATGCATCCGCATGTCAGCGGGGCGGCCCTGGGCGAGGCTTCGCTGATTGATTTTCGCCGTCTGTGCTCGGTCGTGGCCTGTCTGGGTCGAGGAGTGTGGATGAACCTGGGCAGCGCGGTCATCATGCCGGAAGTGTTTGTCAAGGCGGTCGCCGTTGCCAACAATTTCGGTCACGATCTCGACGGCCTGGTCACCGTGAACCTCGACAAGCAAGCGCAATACCGCTCGCGGGTGAATGTGCTGGAACGTCCCAGCAGCGAGGGGATCGAATTGATCGGCCATCATGAGATCATGTTGCCGCTGCTACACCTGTGTGTCTTGTGCGAGTTGGCCAAGGAAGCCCCGACCGCCGCCGCGGCCTGAACCGTCTTTGGGCAGAGCCGGTCGCCAGGGCCGTCATCGGAGGATCTCGCCAATGTCCGCGGAACTGATTGATCTGGTCCATCGTCTCGGCCAACCGCGCGTGTTGGTCGTTGGCGACGTGATGCTCGACCGCTACATTTGGGGCGATGCCGAGCGCATCAGCCAAGAGGCCCCGGTCGTCCTGCTTCGCGCCGACCATCGTGAGGAACGGCTGGGCGGAGCCAGCAGCGTGGCCACGATGCTCCGCGCTCTGGGGGCCAAGGTTGCCTTGGCCGGCTTGGTAGGCAACGATCACGACGCCGGCCGCATTCGGCAAATGCTCACCGACCTTGGCATCGACCATGACGCCGTTCTCACCGATCTGCATCGGCCGACCACGGTCAAGGAGCGCTACATCGGCCGAGCGCAACAGCGGCATCCGCAACAAATGATTCGCGTGGATTTCGAAGATCGGTCGGCCGTGCGCGAGCCGTTGCAATCGCAGCTCATCCAAGCCATCCATTACCAAATCCGCAAGGCCGACATCGTGCTGATCAGCGATTACGACAAGGGAGTTTGTACTCCGCAAGTCATGGCCGCCACGATCGGCGCGGCGGACGCCAAGGGGATTCGGACCGTTGCCGACCCGATTCGCAGCCACGACTATCGGAAATACCACGGCTGCTCAGCGATCACCCCCAACCGTCTCGAAGCAGGACTGGCCACGGGGCGAACGCTGACGACGCAGACGCAAATCATGGAAGCAGCCCGCCACCTTCAGGAAGAACTCGACCTGGAGGCCGCCATCATCACCCTCGACAAGGACGGCATGGCCCTGAAACATCGCGACGGCCGGATGAAATTCTTTCCCACGCGCCCACGGCAGGTCTACGACATCACGGGCGCCGGCGACATGGTCATGAGCGTGCTCGGCATGGCGCTCGCTGCCGGGGCCGACTACGACTTGGCCATTCCCTTGGCGAACGTCGCGGGCGGCCTGGAAGTGGAAAAAATCGGCGTCGCCACCGTCACGCGCGAAGAACTGATTCGCGACTTGCTCCAGGCCGGTGCGCCCAGTGCGGCCGCGACGGCAGGCAAGATCGTTGGCCTTGATGTCTTGCTGCGCGAGCTGGAGCGCCGTCGGCGCCACGGCCAAAAGGTTGCGTTCACCAACGGCTGCTTTGATCTGCTTCATGCCGGACACGTTCAGTACCTGCAAGAGGCCCGCGACCAAGCCGACTTGCTTGTTGTCGGACTCAACAGCGACGGCAGCGTCCGCGCCCTGAAAGGACCGACGCGGCCGGTCCAGCCCCTCGCCGCCCGCGCCTTGGTCTTGGCGGCCTTGCAAACGGTCGATTACGTGACGGTATTCGACGCCCTCACTCCTATCGAATTAATTCAGGCCGTGCGCCCGGACGTTCTCGTCAAGGGGGCCGATTATCGCAAAGACGACGTCGTCGGCGCCCAGTTGGTTGAATCTTACGGCGGTCGCGTTCATCTGGCGGCGTTTCATCGCGGTTTCTCCACCACGACGCTGATCGAGCACCTGCGGGCAGCGTGACATGAACCTCGCGGTCTTCTTGCCGAACTGGGTGGGCGACGTGGTCATGGCCACGCCCGCTTTGCGCGCCTTGCGCTCGCACTACCCGGCGGCCCGTGTCATCGGCGTGTGCCGACCTTACGTCGCGGGTCTCGTGGAAGGTTCGCCGTGGTTCG
>JANWVS010000269.1 GCA_025056835.1 Gemmataceae bacterium
GACGATTGTTGCCCGCCGTTGTGCCGTGAAAGAGATGGTGCGGCGCGCCGAAGCTGCCGGCGGCAAGCCGGTCGAGACCAGCGACCTCCGCCGACCCGGCACCGAGTTGGAATCGTTGGAAGAGGTCGCCAAGCTTCTTCGTAAACTGCCGTCGCGGGAGCGATCGTTGGTGCGCTTGCATTACCTCGAAGGGCGCTCCTACGAGGAAATCAGCGAGCTTCTCAACGTACCGGTCAACAGCATTGGTCCGATGCTGACGCGCGCGCGCAAGCGATTGAGTCAATTGCGGAAGTAACGCGAATGAAGCGAGGTTCGCTGCGACGGCCGATGGGCATGGGGCGCATGGGCATGTCAAGTGCCATGGCGATCTTGGAGGGACCAAGCATGAGGCGCGCTGTCGTGCTGGCCGCCTTGGTCATCGGCTGCGGCAGCGGCTCGGTAGCCGCGCAACCGCTGCCCGGCACCAAGCCGCTTGATTTGCAAGGAGACCTGGCCAAGCAGATGGTCGAAGGGATCGATCGGTACCTGACCAAGGCCTTGGCCAAGGCCGTGCCGCAAAGGGATGCTTACTGGAAGCTCGATTATTCGTCGCCGGCGGCATATGAGAAATCGGTCGCTCCCAACCGTGAACGGCTGAAGACCATCCTCGGCGTCGTGGATACCCGGCTGCCGCCGGAGTTGGAATACGTTGCTCAACTCAATCACTCTCCGCTCGTCGCCCAAGGGAAGGCGTTCAAGGCCTACGCCGTTCGTTGGCCCGTCTTGCCCGGTGTGTTCGGCGAAGGGCTGTACCTGGAACCCCACGGCCCGCCCAAGGCCTGCGTCGTCGCGATTCCAGACGCGGACCAGACGCCGGAAATGATCGTCGGCCTCGTTGAAGGCACGGCCAGGCAAGCTCAGTTCGCCCGGGTTTTGGCCGAACAGGGGTGCCGCGTTGTCGTGCCGACGCTGATCAACCGCGACGATAAGTATTCGGGCAACGGCCGTCTCGGTCGCTTCACGAACCAAACCCACCGCGAATTCATCTATCGCATGTCGTATGAGATGGGCCGCCACGTCATCGGTTACGAAGTCCAACGGGTACTCGCGGTCGTCGATTGGTTTGCCAAGGAGCAAGGCCATCCGCCGATCGGAGTTTACGGCTATGGCGAGGGAGGGTTGATCGCCCAATACTGCGCCGCGCTGGATCCGCGGATCACTTCCACGGTGGTCAGCACGCATTTCGGAGGGCGCGAGCACATCGACCGCGAGCCGATTTATCGCAACGTCTGGCGGCTGTTGAAGGAATTCGGCGATGGCGGCGTGCTTCGCCTAGTGCTACCGCGGTCGTTTATCGTCGATCGCACGCCCTTTGAACTGCCTCCGCCTCCCAAGGCCCGCGCTGGCCGTGGCGGTGCGGCGCCGGGCGACCTGGGTGGATATTCGCTTGACTCGGCGCGCCAAGAAATTGAGCGAATCGCCAAGACGCTGCCGCCCGCCGACCAATTTCCCCGAAAGCCGATCCAGATGCGGACCACGGCCGCCGAGACTATGGCTGTCTTCGGCAAGAACCTTGGCCTGGCGCCGTGGAAAGACGACGCAGCCCCTGCGAAAGTGCTTCGCCTGCACGATCCGGAGGCCCGCCAGCGCCGGCAGTTTGAGCAACTCGTGGACTACACCCAAAAGCTGATGCCCGACGCCGTCGAGCGCCGCAAAAGATTTGTTTGGGACCGGCTCGATACGTCGTCGCTGGACCACTTCAAGAAATCGCAGGAGCCGCTGCGAGCGTACTTCCACGAGCATATCATCGGGAAACTGCCGGAGCCGACGGTGCCGCTCAACCCGCGGACGCGCCTGCTCTACGATACCGGCAAGTGGAAGGCTTACGAAGTCGTGCTCGACGTGTATGAAGATGTCTTCGCCTTTGGCATCTTGTGCGTACCGAACGATCTCAAACCGGGTGAGAAACGGCCGGTGGTTGTGTGTCAACACGGTCTGGAGGGCCGGCCCAGCGACGTGGTTAATCCCAAGGTCAAGACGCCGTACTATAATTCCTTCGGTTCGCACCTGGCCGATCAGGGCTTCGTGGTCTTTGCGCCGCAGAACCCGTACATCTTCAAAAACGAATTCCGTCAGACCGTTCGCAAAGCCAACCCTCTGGGGCTGTCGCTTTACTCGTTTATCGTGCGGCAGCACCAACGCATTCTGGAATTCCTGGCCACGCTCGACTTCGTCGACGCCACGCGGATTGCCTACTACGGCTTGTCTTACGGAGGCAAGGTGGCGATGCGGATTCCGGCCATCCTCGAGGGGTATTGTCTGTCGATCTGCTCCGGCGATTTCAACGAATGGATCTGGAAGAACATCACTCTCGACTGGCCCGGCAGCTACATGTTCACGGGCGAATACGAGATGTACGAGTTCGACCTGGGCAACACGTTCAACTACGCGGAAATGGCAGCTTTGATCGCGCCGCGGCCGTTTATGGTCGAGCGCGGCCACGGCGACGGCGTCGGCCTCGATGAGTACGTGGCCTTTGAGTACGCCAAGGTCCGACGGCTGTACGCGCGGCTCGGCATTGCCGACCGCACGGAGATCGAGTTTTTCGTCGGCGGCCACGAATGCTATTTGCGCGGCACTGTGGCCTTTCTCCGCAAGCACTTGCACTGGCCCGCTGCCGCGCCCACACCTTGACGAGTGCTAAGCCATGGCACCGACGCTGCCGGCGTCGGGGCTGCGCGAATCGATCGGCCAAGCCCCGCTCGTTCCCGTCGCTCTGGCCTTCACCGCCGGCATCGTCGCCGATCGTTTTCTTTCCGTGCCCTTGGCTGCGAGTGTCCCGCTCGCCGCTATGTTGCTGTTCGCCTGGTGGCGTCTTCAAGCCGAGCCTGCCCGGCTCATCTCGGTGGTGCTCTCGGCATCGGCCCTGCTGCTTGCCGGCATGGCCTATCACCAATGGCTGCGGGAAACGATCGCCGACGACGATGTGCGCCTAGCGGCCGCGAGGGAAGGACGCATCGTCCGTCTGCGCGGCACCGTCCAGACGAAACCGGAAGTCGCGGCGGCAACCCCGACCACGGCGCTACGCGCCGTCCCAAGAAAACCGGTGATGCGATTCGTGCTCAGCGCGACCGCCATCGATCATGGCAGCGGCTGGCGGACGGTCAGCGGGGCGGTGCAAGTGACGGTTGCCACGGAAAAACATGCGTGGTTCGACGTGGGTGATCGCATTGAGGCTACCGGCACCTTGTCGCTGCCGGACGGAGCCGCTAACCCAGGCAGTTTCGATTACGCGGAGTTCTTGCTCGAACAAGGCATCGGCGCGACGCTTTTCGTGAAAGAAGCCTCCGGAGCGGTGGTTGTGCTGGCGGAAAGCGATCCCTGGTCGCCGTCGCGCTGGCTGACGGCGCTGCGCGGGCAGTGGCTGGGCTTGCTCCGCAGCTATCTTCCCGAAGAGCAGTTCGGCGTGGCCGCGGCACTGCTTTTGGGGGAACGAACCAGCCTCGACGACGAGACCTGGGAAAAGTACCTGCACACTGGCGTCATTCACGTCCTGGCCATTTCGGGCCAGCACCTGGTTGTCGTCGCGGGCCTGCTGTGGCTGCTCGGCCGCGTGGCGGGCTGGCCGCGCCGGGCAACGGCGATCGCCGTGTGCGGTTTGGTCTTTGTCTACGCCCTGTTAACCGGCGCCCGCCCGGCGACGATGCGGGCGGCTTGGATGGTCTTGGCGTTGACCGGCGGTATGGCCTTGCGACGTCCGGTCGCGCCGGCCAATACTTTTGCCTTGGCCTGGCTTCTGATTGCTCTCGTTGGGCCGTTCGACATCTTCAATGTGGGTTGCCAATTGTCGTTCGTGGCCGTCGCGGTGTTGATGTGGGTAGTCCCGTATTTTACGAAGGAGAAGGAAAAGTCCCCGGAAGAACAGGAAGCGGAAGCGGTAGCCGAACTCATGAACGACATGCGCTCGGCGGCGGCGCTGGGCGTCTGCCTTCTGGGGCGACGCGTGAGGCAGCTCTATGTTGCAACTTTCTTGGTCTGGCTGGCGGTCACGCCGCTGGTGGCCGCTCGCTTCCACGTGATCTCGCCGATTGCCTTAGTAATCGGCCCTCCGGTGGTGGCCCTGAGTTCCGTTGCGCTGCTGTGCGGCTTGGTCATGTTGGTGACGGCACCGCTGGTCGGATCGGCAGCCTTGCTGTGTGCCCAGCCGCTGGCCTGGAGCCTGCAACGGTGCAGCAGCATCGTAGACTGGTCCCTTGGACTGCCGGGCGCGTACCTGTACGTCCCCGATTTGCCGCCATGGTGGTGCTGGACGTTTTACG
>JANWVS010000026.1 GCA_025056835.1 Gemmataceae bacterium
CGAAACAAATCGGCTGGGCGAGGTGGGGAAACGTGTCGGGGTTGCCGTGGGTCATGCCCATCCCGCCGCCCGCCAAGAGGTTGAAGCCGACCAGCCGGCCTTGCTCCACGATGGCTAGAAATCCCATGTCCTGGGCGAAGAGGTCCACCGAATTGTCTTCAGGCAGGGCGAAGCCGATCTTGAATTTTCGCGGCAGGTAGACCTTACCGTAGATTGGCTCGCTCGCTGGGTCTTCGCCTCCCGCCACTTTCTCGCCGTCGAGCCAGATTTCGTGATACGCCCCCGAGCGCGGCGCGAAATGGGCTGCCAGCCGATCGGCATGTTCCTGCAAGGCAGCGTAGATGGGGCTGGCCAAGGGCAAGGGAACGGCCATGACGTTGCGATTGACGTCGCCGCAGGCCCCCAGCGTGGTCAGCAAGCATTGATTGATGGCGACCAGTGTCGGCTTGAGGTTGCGTTTGAGCACACCGTGGAGCTGGATCCCCTGGCGCGCGGTGATGCGCAAGGTGCCGTTGGCATAGCGGCCGGCGAGGTCGTCGAGGACCAGGTACTGAGAGGCGGTTACTTTCCCGCCCGGGATTTTGCAGCGGACCATGAAGCAATAGGCCTTGCCGGCCCCTTCCCGACGCCGGTCTTTCCGCGCGTCGCGGTCGTCTTGCTGATAGAAGCCGTGGAATTTGATGAGCTGTTTGTCTTGATCGTTGAAATGGTCCGTCGGCCGGGCCAACTCCTCGGCGATGGTGCCGCGGAGCTGGCGGCTATTTTCCTTGATAATCTCAACGGCGGAACGCTTGGGATCGACTGGCATCGTCACTAGGTCTCGCGTGGGCGCTCGTGGTCGAAGCACGGCAACCGGAAAAGGCGCCGACATTCTACGCCTGCCGGGGCTGCTGTGCCAGCCGTTTTTGCTGACCGTCGCGGTTCGGGCTACGGTGTCGATTGGGAAAACTGGCCAAGAAGATCTCGCCTGCCCCGGCCTGACGATTGGTTCCAGCGCTGCGTGGGGCCGACGACTCGTGCCGGGCCGTTGCCCATAAAGTTGCCGACGGCGAGCGACGATGTAGTTGGCGGCAGTTGAAAGGGCATCCTGGCATGGCGACACCCACCACGACGGCTGCGGGGCAGCAACTTGGCTTTTTGACCATCGTCCAAGACCCCGCCGGACTGATCGGCGGCTATCTCGTCACGAATCTGTGGGGTAGACCGCTCGAATTCCGCCTGACCAGTCCGGTGCAACCGAATCGTGTCCAGCAGATCCTTTATGGCGACACGCTGCACAGTTACTTGTGCGGCGAACTGATCGGCAAGTCGCTCGTGGACAAGGCGACGACCCCGGCCGTCTGGGTGCTGACCGACCAGCCGGCGGCCCTCGACCTGCGGCGGCGCGTGGCCGTACCCGTAAGCTTGTGGCTGCCGACGGCTCGGGCCGACCAGGCGGTGCCGCTGCCAGGCGCGGAAGAAGGCAGCGGCAAGGCACGGCTCGACGGAGCGGCGGCATCGTGTGCGTATGGCCTTGCCGTAGGTCGCGGCCTGTTTGGCCATCCGTCTTTTCCCGAGGATGTCGGCGTCGTCCAAGAAATCCTGGCGGCGTTGGGCCACTTTGATTTGGGCGAACCATTTCAGCGGATCCGCGAGGCCATCGGCGAAGCGCGGAGGATGGGCGTCGGCAAAGCAGCGGCCTGAGCCGGAGCGCGCGACTTACGATTTTACGCCGTCGAGCAGCGGCACGACGTTTCGCTTGAGGAATCCCGGCACGTAGGCGCCAAAATGGCCCCCGAAATGGCCCGCTTGAGCGTCGATCCGTTGCCACGGGCGCTGGATCAGCTTCGGCTGTAACGCAAAGTCGCCAGGCTCCCACGCGACGTGAAAACCGGTGCGGCCGCTGGCGGGATGAAAATAGCGCCGATCCGTCGTGCCCAGCACGTGCGTAGCGCAGCCGAGATACCACCAGTCGTGGCGGCTGAAATAAACGTGTAAGCCGCGGTTGACGTTTCGCAGCGCCGGGCGGACGTCGTAGGTAGCGGAAACGGCCGGCGACAACAAAAATGCCCGTTCCACGATGCCCGGCGGCAAATGCTCCAAGGCCGACAGCACCACGGTCGAGCCGGCGCTGTGGCCCATCAGGTAAATCGGCACGTGAGGATGTTGCGCCGCATACGCGTCGACTTCCTCCGCCAGCCGCTTCCCCTGAGCCACGGCATGGCGATAATCGAGTTGATCGGCCATCACGCGATACTTGCCGTGCGACCATTCGAAGGTAACGACATGAAACGGCAAGCGATCGCGTTCGAGCACGTCGCGCAGCGCCTTGGAGGTCGCCTTAAAATTGCCAGCGCCATCGGCGACAAAGACGACCCCATGAGCGGGCCCGTCGGCCACGGTCGTCGGCGGCAGCCGCCGCAGTACCAGGCAGCCGGGCAGCACCCCCAGGATGAGCAAGCCGAGCGGCAACCACGGCCAGCGCCTCCGACCCCCCCGCGGTTGCCTTCGAGGCCGGCGCACCACAGCGGCCAACCGCGCTGGTGCCTGGGGAGCGACAAGCTTGGATTGACCGCGAGCGCCGGCGAACGGTACCCTAACAGGGCAAAGGAAGCTTCTCGGCAGGGGACCCCGGTCATGCGTCGGATTCTCGTCGGCGGGTTGATTCTGGCGGCTGCCGCCGTCGCCATCTTGTTTTGGCACAGTCGGCCTCCCCGGGGCGACGACGACCCGCACAGGGACCCGGAAAAAGTCGCTTCCCCGACTTCCCTGGTTTTCACCGGCGACGCCCTGACTCGCCAACGCCTTCTGGGCGCCTTGGCCTTGGTTCCCGGACACGGCATTCCTGCTTCGTATCCGTGGGTATCGATTCATGAGATCGGCGACCGGGGGCTTTTCCCTTTAGAAGCCCTGCTGCATTACGACCCGGTAGCGTTCCTGGAATCGTGTCAGGCGAAGTATCGTCGCGAAGTGACCGGCTACACCTGCACCTTTCGTAAGCAAGAACGGGTCAAGGGCAAGTTGCTCGACCCTGAAAAGATCGAAATCCATTTTCGCGAGAACCCGTTCGCCGTACACATGCACTTTCTGCAAGGCGGTTCGGCCCAGAAGGTAGTTTACCCCGATGGCGACAACTACGACAACCTCGCCGCTCGACCAAGATTCCCCAGTTTCTTTGCCGTTAGCCGCAAAATTGACGGTCCCGACGCCATGAAGGCCAGCCGCTTTCCCATCAACCAGTTTGGCATTGCCAAGGGGACCGAGAGCACGCTCGACAGCATGCGCCGCGCCCAGGCACGGGGGGCGTTGTATGTCCGCTACGAAGGTGTGTTCAAAGTGCCCGAGTTGGGTGATCGCGCCTGCTACAAACTCGTCCGCACGCCTTACGTTCCCCCCGAAGAGGACGAGCTGAACGAACTCACCTTGTACATCGATACTGAATATCTCCTGCAAACCGGCTCCGTGCTCAAGGACGTTCGGGGGGAATTGATTTCCGAGTATTACTTTCGCGACTTGCGCTTAAACCCCGAGTTCAACAAGGACCAATTCACGCGCAAGGCCCTGTGAGCGTGCGTCACGTTTCGAGGCAGACGGCAATCTGAGCTGCGAGCCGGGCGTTGGCGACAACGAGGGCGTGGTTCGCCTTGAGAGTTTGGCCCTCGGTGATTTCGGCGATGCGGTTGAGCAAGAACGGCGTCAACTCTTTGCCGCGGACGCCGATACCCATCGCCTGCCGTTCCGCGACGCTCAACGCATTCAGGAACGAACCGGGATCGAGGGCAAGATGTCGTTCGATAGGCTGGGCGATGACTACGCCGGCGCCACCGAGCTCCCAATTGGCGCGCAACAGGTCCGCGGCCTGCCGTGGCGTGTCGACGCGGGCCGTGAGCCGCTCGCCGCTGGAGGTGACAAAAAAGGCGGGAAACTCCTCGGTGCCGTAACCTACCACCGGAATACCGTGCGTTTCGAGAATCTCGAGCGTCTTGGGAATATCCAGCACGCTTTTCGCGCCGGAACAGACGACAGCGACCGGCGTCCTGGCCAACTCGGTGACGTCGGCCGAGATGTCCCAAGGGTTGTGCTCGCGATGGGCGCCGCCGATGCCGCCAGTGGCAAACAGTCGAATGCCGGCCCGGTGGGCCAAGAGCATGGTGGCGGCGACTGTCGTGGCGGCGCTGAGCTTCCGAGCGATGGCATAGGGCAAGTCGCGGCGGCTGGCTTTGAGGACGGCCCGGTTGCGGGCAATGCGCTCCAGCTCCGCGTCGTCCAAACCGATGACCGGGACGCCGTCCAACACGGCGATGGTCGCCGGCACCGCTCCGTGATGGCGGACCGCCGCTTCGGCCGCTTTGGCCGTTTCCAAATTCAACGGCCACGGCAAACCATGGGAAATGAGCGTCGATTCCAAGGCCACCACGGGCCGGCGCTGCCCCAGAGCCTCAGCCACTTCGGGTCGGATGCGCCAACTGAGAGAGCGATCCATGAGACGTCCCGCCGACGGTCGCCAAGCGGCGTCCGAAATCGTTGCACTTATCAAGACAGGTCCCCCGCCGCCATGCTACCAGACTTTGCCAATTCTTCAAGTTGCCGGCCGCGGTCGCCACTTTTTGCACGGCTGCGACGGCGAACTGAGAAGGCGAACGGCCGCCGCGAAAATTCTCGGAAAATATAAAAAATACTTATTGAAAGTTGCTCTTCAGCTGCCTACCATAAACGGTGTCCACGAGGCATGGAACCAGCGCGCCTTGGAAGGCATCTTGCCCGAAGCGAGGTTGTTTCGGTAGCCGAGGTGCGCCGTGCCAAGACCCTGAAGGAGCACCACGTCATGGCGACCGCCACGTTGATGACACAAGCCGCCCACGCCCTCAACCGCAGTTTGCATCCCGCTCTGAGGCACTTGAGTGTCGAAGAGACCGACGACAGCCTCATCATCTCCGGCCGAGTGGGGAGCTATTACCTCAAGCAGCTGGCACAGGAGACGTTGATGCCGGTGCGCGGCGATCGACAGCTGGTCAATCGCGTTTGTGTGGAAACGCGCTGACGCAGCGTCGGCAGCGTCGCTGGTCGTGCGAGGCCGCCGACCGGGCGGCGCCGGTCATTTACCCGGCAGAGTCCAGACAGGGTCGAATCGTTCCGGTTCCTCGACCAACCCCTGAACGGCGCGAGCCATGAGCACGTAGGCCGGGCCGTCGTCGGGGAACTCGGGCAGCAAATTACCAAGAATCCGAACCGCTTGGCGGAAGTCTTTTCGTTCGAACTCTGCCAAGGCCGCTTCATATTGCCTACGCAATTCCGACCAACGCGGTTGCTCCGGAGGCACCAGTTCGTAAACAGCCACCGGTTCGACGATGTTGACCACCCGGATTTGCCCTAGCCGCCGCGTGGTGAAGCCGCCTCCGGACTGAACGTGCGTCTGTCCCGTAATCAGCACCGAGGTCTTCCAAAACTTGTTGGCGCCCTGGACCCGGCTGGCCAGGTTGACGTGGTTGCCGCGCGGACCATATTTGAATTTGACCGCGGAGCCGATGTTGCCCACCACCGCCGGCCCCGTGTTGATCCCGATGGTCAGGCGAATTTCCTCGCCTAGTTCGCGGCGCCAGCGGTCGTTCAAGGCCGGCAAGCGTCCGAGCATGTCGATGGCGGCGCGGCAGGCACGGGCAGCGTGATCCGGATGCTCGTCCGGTGCTCCCCACATCGCCATCAATTCATCCCCCACGTAATCAACCAGCACGCCCTCTTGCTTCAAGACGCACTCCGACATCGCTCCCAGCACGTCGTTGGTCCAGGCAACGATCCGCGTGGCTGGCAAACGCTCGCTGATCCGGCTGAAGCCGCGAATATCGCAGAACAGGACCGTGACCACGGCTTCCCGGCCGGTGAGCAATTCCGGCTCGGCCAGCAAGCGCCGCGACAGGCTCGGCGTAAAATACTGCTCGAACTGCACCCGCGTTCGTAAGGCAGCCTGTTCCTGCTCGACGCGGGCCAGTCCCGCCGCGACGCCGCTGGCCAGCAACTCCACCAGGTTCGCCTCAAGCTGCGTGATCGGCTTCAGACCGGTTCCCTTACTGACGCGGTCGCCGTACAAGACGCCGATCACTTCTCCCCTGGCGTCGAGGATCGGCGCCGCCACCAGGGCCTTGACATGCAGCAGGCTCGCCGTCGCCGCCGCCTGCGGCAATTCCCAGAAAGTCCGCTTTTCGCGAACAATCAAGTCGAGAATGCGGCGGCTTCCCTGGGCGTCGGCGCTGGTGGCTTCCCCACGCTTGGTAGCAAGCGCCTGGAGCCGCCAGGTCGCACCGTCGCGCAGCAAGACCCGGCAGCTATCGAGTCCGACCAGGTCCACCACGGCTTGGGCCGCCCGCTGGAAAAAGTCCGACGACCCTGCGGCGCTTTGCAACACCCCCATGGCGCTGCGCAGCCACTTGACCATCCCGTCGACATCGACTTGGCCTTCGCTTAACAACGCCGCGATCGGCTCCATCAGCTCGACGCGCTGAAACGGCACCATCGTCGCTTGCGGCAGCGACTGGACCTCGGTCGGCATGCCGGTAGAGCGAATTTTCACCGCCCGATTCTCGATCAGCAGCGTCACCGGTTGGGGAACGGTGATGGAGCTCTCAGGATTGACGACGGCACCTTGCTCGAGGTGAAGCGGCACGCGATTGCTGATGTTGGTGAGCGTCACTTCACCATCAGCCAGCGGCTCGACGCGCACGTAACGCCGGGGAACGCGGTCTTCTTCCAGCCTGGCAACGATCAGCCGCGCTACGGGACCATCGACCTTCAACTGATAAGGCGCCGGCTCGCCGCGATCCTGTCGGCCGACTTCGATCAAACCGGCAAAGCCGGTCATGAAGACCGGTTTGCGGTTTTCGAACACCTGAATTTCCCACGATAGGTTCATGACGCCATCTTACACCCAAGGCCGGCGAAGTTGAATAGGATGCCACCATGACGCTGCGACGATGTCTACCTGGTTTGGTGGTGTTGGTGCTGGCGGCGCTGGTGATTTTGGCGTGGCGGATCGTGCCCCGGACCGCGCTGCCGAGACATCCACCGCCCCGCGACGCTTCACCCTTGATGCCGGCGATTGCCACGGCCGGCGTGGCCCAATGTGCTGGTCGTTCGTGTCACGGCAGTTTGGAACCGTCGCACGACCATGCTTCGTGGCGGATGGAATACAGCTTGTGGACCGTGTACGATCCCCATGCGCGGGCGTTCGACACGTTGCGGAGTGATGCGTCGCGGCGGATGGCACGCCGCCTGGGCATCCACGACGGTAATGCCCACGAGGCGCCGCAGTGCCTGGTGTGTCATGTCGGCCCCGCCGCGGCTGCCCCTGCAAACGGCGTGCACGATGCCACGATGGTGCGCGAACGAACGTTCGGCATCGCCTGCGCGGCCTGCCATGGCTGCCCCGATCGCTGGCTCGACGCCCATACCCGCGACGGCTGGTCGGCCAAGGACGCCGCGGCGAAGCAACGCGAATATGGCCTCACCAACCTGAACGACCCCGTCGTCCTGGTGCGCACGTGCGCAGCGTGCCACCTGGGCGGACCGCCCGGCGACGGCGCCATTGCCCGCGATGTCAATCACGACCTGATCGCCGCCGGACATCCGGCGCTGGAGTTTGATGCCGTTGCTCTGCTGGCGCGACTGCCGATGCACGCCAAGCCCCGGCCGCGGAAGACGGTCCAACTCGCCCAGCTCGCGCCGGTGGCGACGGCCGAGGTCGCTTTGGCCCTGTTGCAATATCGGGCCGGCAGCCCCGCGACGCCGTGGCCCGAGTTCGCCGAATACCGATGTGCCAGCTGCCACCACGATTTGGTGGAGCCGAGCCGCCGACTCGCTGCCGAGCACCGCCGGCCCGGCAGTATGGTCTGGGAGACTCGATATTACCTGGGTCTGCCGTCGTTGCCGACCCTGGCCGAACTGCAACGCACGCTGGAGACCCAGACGCTGGCGCGGCACGAAGTACAGTCACGGGCGGCGGCCCTGGCCGAGGAGTTGCGCCCCCTGCTGGACCGCGCCGCTACCCTTCGCTGATTCCCCAGCTAAGACGGTTTACGATTGACGCCACACCACTGCTGGCGCAATCGAACAGCCCTAACGGGCCGTCGACTACGGCGCGGTCCCCTTGCCTGACTGACGCGACGGCTTGTATGATGATTTGGAAAATCGTGTGAAGCCGACGCGGCGAGTCGTGGTCACGCTCGTGAAAGATCATCGTTCTACTGCTCCATGGCCCCGGCACCATTCCTACCCGGGGAATTCCGCGAGAGACAGCGGTTTTCATGAGAACCAGCAGCAACCGATGAACGTCGAGGCCGGGGAATGACATGCTCGTCGCCGTGCACATCAGCGACGGCATATTGACGGCGCCATGGTGGCTGGGCGGTTACGTTGCGGCCGCGGGCCTGGTCGCCCTCAGTTCCTGGCGCGTCCGCGACGAAGAAATTCCCCGAATCGCCTTGCTGACGGCGACGTTGTTTGTCGTCTCGTTGATCCACGTGCGCGTCGGCTTTACGAGCGTTCACTTGTTGTTCAACGGGCTTTTGGGTGTCGTCCTGGGATTGCGAACGGCGCTGGCCGTGGCCGGCGCACTGTTCTTGCAGTACTGCTTGGTCGGCCACGGCGGTATCCAAACCTTGGGCATCAACACCTGCGTGCTGACGGCGCCGGCGTTGCTGGCGTGGCTGGTGCATCGTGCCGGACGGTCGCTCGCTTGGATTCAACTTCCTTGGGCCCGATCAATCGTGGTCGCGGTCGGTGTCTTCGCTTGGGTTGTCGGCACGGTGCTGAGTGTATCTCTCCTGCTGGAACATACGTCCTTGAGCTCGGAGCCTATTCGTTTGCGGGAGGCCTGGCAGCGCGCCTGCCATCCCTTGTCGCTGAGCGGGGCGGCCGCCGCGGCGCTGGCGACGGCTTGGTGCGCCCATCGGCTGGCCAAGGACGCCGAATTCGCGCTCGGACTCACGTTGGGGGCGGGAACGGTGTTGGCGACGGTCGCCCTTAATTGTGCGGTTTTGCTGTTGGGCGGCGAGCAACATTGGCCTGCGCCGCCGTTGTTTTTGGTCGTCGCGCATCTGCCAATCGCCCTGATCGAGGGGATCATCATGGGATTCACTTTGGCCTTTCTCACCCGGGTGAAACCTGAATTGGTGGGAGCAGCGCCGCGCCGCGGCGACGATTTGCCCGTCACCGACGCGCCGCTCGAACGGTGAGCGCGGTGCCAAGCGCGTCGTTGCTGCGCGAGAGGGCGTACGCTGCGGAGGCTAAGGTTGGCGCGCGGCGGGTGCCGGCAGGGCTGTTCGATGGTGCCTTCAGTCCTTTCCTTTTGCGTCCGTCGTAAATCGGCCTGGCTGGTTCGAAATAATAACGACTTGCGTCGCCATCGAACGGACCCGAGAGCGGCGGCGACCTGAATCGGTTGCCCTTGCGTCGCTGCCGGGAAGCTGGCATCATGACGTCCCGTTGCCGAGCCAAAGGCTGAGGAGGCGGCATGCGGCTGAGACAGTCGTTCCTGATCGGTGTGATGCTTCTCGCCGGTTGCAAACAACAAGATGTCGATGGCCTGGGGCGCATCGGCCGCAAGCTACTCGAGCGAACCCAAGCGGCCGCTTCGCCGTTGCGCGAGAGATTCGACAGCACATTGTCCGGCATGAGCGGACGCGAGAGCGTTCGGCAGCGCGTCCGACTGCGGATGCAGTGGGACCAGGCGCTCGCGAAAGAGCAAATCGAAGTTCATGCGACCGGGGGCGTCGTGGAACTCCGGGGAACCGTCAAAACCGACCAACTGCGGCGCCGTGCCGTCGAATTGGCCGAGGCAACGGTCGGTGTCGAACGAGTCGCGGATCAATTGCAAATCGAATGAGCAAGCCGCCGCATAAGCAGCCGCAGCGGGCGCGTAGCCATAGGGTCACTTAGGCCAAGAGACCTGGACACCGTTGGCCGCGTTGCTCACTTCCTTGGCCGCCACGAGACCGCCGTAGGAACCGCCGAGCAGTTCGATGTATTGATTCTGCGGCGGTTCGATGTCCGCCTTGGCGTCGAAAAGGACGGCGGCGTCGGGACTAAGTCCGGCGCCGACGACGTACTTCAGATTCAGCAAACGTATCGGTCGATCCTTGGCGCCGCCGGCATTGACAATCGACACGGCGCAACGAGAGAAGTTAGTAAACGTGGCATCTTCGATCGCCAGACCCGGCGAATCGAAATTGATGGCGATCAGGTCTTTGAGGCGACGTTTCTCATCGATGGCGCCGTCGAAGGTCAAGCCCTTGCCGTTGATTTTGAAGCCGCGGGCTTTCTGCAAGGTGAGGATCGGGCGGTTCTCGTCTTTGGCAGCTGGCCGCCACACAACCTCGCGGCCCGGCGCGGCCTCGATGGTCACGCTCGTGGTCAGCTGATGTCGCGGCTCGACCAGTAACGTTTCACGATAGTCGGCGTCGAGCAGCTGGATCACATCGCCGGGTTCAGCGACGCGTAGGGCAGCCTCGATGGAACGATAGGTGTTGGGCCGGCCAAGCTCCTTGGTCACCTCCAACGGTTTGCGGGCGATGCCGCGCGGCGGCGTCTCTCGGCTCATGAGCAAATAGAGCAACAGACCAACGACGATGAGCGCGGCGCCGACGGCAATGGTAGTGACGACCAACTTGGCCCGGCGGAGATTGGCGACGAGTGGCTGAGCCGCCACCTTGGGCAAAGTGCGTGTGCTGCGCGGAGGCGTATCAGCCTTGGCCGAGGG
>JANWVS010000270.1 GCA_025056835.1 Gemmataceae bacterium
CGGGTTGATGGACAACAACCGACGGCACGGTGCCAAGCCCAACCGGCTCTCCGACGAATTGGTTCGGAGCAGAGTTGGCGACGACCGGCTGCCCCATCGTGAGGTGCATTTCCCGTGTGGTCACGTTGCCGGCCAAATCGACGGCCACGGCGCGGACATTGCCCGTCCAATTGGCTTGCGCGGGCACGCAATAAAGGTCCGACTTGCCGGGCACGGCGTCGAGGGGGCGCCAGACCATGTCGGCGGTCTGATAGAGGAAACGCGACTTAAACACATCCAGGTGCGGATCGCGACACTGGAAACGGATGAAATGGCCTTCTGGCGTCGTGTGCGCGGGAAAGACTTCAACCTGCCGCGGCTGCGTATCGATTGTGACGATCAGGGCTGGAGCTTCGCGCGTGACATCCGCCGGCGAAGCACGACCGGCCCGGTCGATGGAAACGATGTTAAACCAGTATTCTCCTTCCTGCGGAGCGCGAAACGTAAACTCGCGCTGCGTCGGCGGGGCCTTGTCGCACAGGCGCCACGCGGCCGTTGGCCCGTCCTTGACCCACAGCTGCACCCCTTGCAAGTGGGGGCGGCTGCGCTCATCGATGATGATCGGCAGTTGAATGGTCGCCTTGTTCAGATACGTTCGCACCGGACCCGCGGGAGCGGGCGATTCCTGGGCGAAACCGAGCGAACCGCACCAGGCCAACCAACCGGCCAGGCCGAGCCGGGGCAAGGGCGCGACGAGCTTGCGAAGCCAGAACCGGTCGTTCGTCATGGTCTCCCCTTTCACTCCAGGCAAGGGGCGGAACCATAAACCGCTCCGGACACGCTGTCAAGTGCAATTTCCAGCAATAGCTGCCGCGTTTGAGGGCTGTTCCAGGAGCGTTCGATTGTGGTGCGAGTCGTTCCTTTTCGAACGAGCCGGGCCGGTTTACGATCGACGCAGAAAGACGTATGGCACCATCGAACCGCCCCGCTGTCTCGAACTACGCCGTCGCCGCCGGACGGGCCAGTTCCGCCGCTTGGAAACCAACCTGTTTGTGCGCGCCATCGCAAAACGGCTTCCGCTGCGAGTGACCGCAACGGCATAAGGCGATCAGCTCTTTGCCTGGCGGCAACGAAAACTCGTTGCCTTGGTGATCCACGATCTTGAATTGCGCCGGCAATACCAGCGGTCCATTTTCGCGACAGCGAATCGTCAACGGCTCGCTCATGGGGAATACTCCTCGTCACGGTGGCAAAACACCAACGACTATGTTACTGGCCCGCGTTCGCGACCGGTAGACCCGGTGCGTCGCCGGTGTGAAGTCGCTCTCTTCGGCTTCAAAAATGTTCGCCACGAACTTTTGCGGATTGCGATCCACCAACGGAAACCAAGTGCTACAGACTTGCACCATGATCCGGTGTCCCTTGCCGAAAGTGTGTAACACATCTTGCAGCTCGAAGCGCACCAGGGCCGGCTCATTGGGCGTGAACGGTTCCGGCTTGGCATAGCTGTTGCGAAACCGGCCGCGGATTACTTCGCTGCGCACGTGCATTTGATAACCGGCCAAGGGGCGGTCGCCGGCCTGGCCTTGGGCGTCGTCGGGAAACACATCGATGAGTTTCACCACCCAGTCGGCGTCGGTGCCGGTCGTGGCCACGTGCAGTTCCGCCGTCAGCGGTCCTGCCAGGGTGACGGCTTCGGTCAGCGGCGGCGTCTGGTACACCAGCACGTCCGGGCGGCGTGAGGCGTAGCGTTGGTCGTCGGTCATGTATTCGTAGGTCATCGCCGTCGTGATCCGCTCGGTGTGCGGCACGGGACGGTTCGGGTCGCTGAGGAAGGAATCGCTGGCCTCGTCGTGGTCCGTGGGGGCGTGCCAAGCCAAGCGGCCGCCGGCGTGGAAGTAAAGCTTTTTCGCCTGCAATCCCGCGGGGGGCCAGGTAGCGAACTGCCGCCAGCGATTGGCCCCGGTCTCGTAGACGAGGGCCTCCGGCAAACCGTGGTCGCCCTTGTCCTTGAGGAAGTGATTAAAAAACTTCAGCTCGACGTGCTCCTGATAAAACTTCGCGGTCTCGCCGGGGAAGCTGATGTTGCCGATCTTCGTTTCGCCGCGTGCCCAGCCGCCGTGCGACCAAGGGCCGATGACCATGACGTTGAAAATGCCGGGATTCTGTCTTTCGATGGCGCGATAGGTCTGGTAGGTACCGTAGAGGTCTTCGGCGTCGAAGCAGCCGCCGACAATCATCACCGCCGGGGCGACGTTTTTGAGATGGGGCAACAGGTTCCGGGCTTGCCAGAAGTCATCGTAATTGGGATGGGCCGCCATCGTGTTCCAGAAAGCGATGTTGTTCTTGAAATACCGCGCGTTGGCGTTCTTGAGCGGTCCTAGGTCGAGGTAAAACCGATAGCCGTCGGGCGTCGGAAACTGAAAGCGGCTGGGACGGGTGGTCGTCGGCGTCGGCCGCGGTTGACCGAAGTTCGACAAGAAAGCGAATGCATGGGCCAGGAAAAATGCCCCGTGATGGTTGAAGTCGTCGAAGAACCAGTCGGCGATCGGGGCTTGCGGCGATGCGGCCTTGAGCGCCGGATGGGCGTTGATCATGCCTGCCGAGGTGTAGAAGCCAGGATACGAAATGCCGAATTGGCCGACACGGCCGTTGTGATTGGGCACGTTGTTCAACAGGAATTCGATGGTGTCGAAAGTGTCGGTACTTTCATCGATGTCTTTCGGACCGCCCTTCTTGGTCAGCTGCGGCCGCACGTTTTCGAATTCGCCTTCCGACATGTAGCAGCCGCGAACGTCTTGGTAAACGAAGATATAGCCCTCGGTAAGAAAATGACCGCTGGGCCCCAGTTGGGAACGCATCTTGTCGGGTTCATAGGGACCGATGCCGTAGGGGGTCCGCATCATCAACATCGGATAACGCTGGCTCCGGTCCTTGGGTGAGTAGACGATGGTGTAGAGCCTGACGCCGTCGCGCATGGGCACCTGATACGTCTGCTTCGTGTAATGTTCTCGAACATACTGGGCCGGGTCCTTAGGAAGATCGGCCCGAAGCGGGGCGACGACCGACAACCAGCAAAGTACGACGATCGAGCACGAGCGCATAGCAAGCCTCCCAGGGAAATTTGCGATGGAATTATCGTCGTGATTCGCGGGGCGAATCGCCAGCGAAAAAGACCGCGCCGGGGCGGATCGTCCTTGTGAACGGGCGCCGCAGACGCGCCTGGCACGAGCGCCCTTGGCTGCGGCTCGCTCCGCCGGTAGGATGGCCAACGGTGTTTCGCAAAGGGGGCAACCATGCAGCAACTCACTCGGCACGGCCAGAAAGCCGCTGTTACCCGGCGGGAGCTTTTGCAACTAGGCGCCGCGGCAGTATCGACGGCCCTGGCGCCACGGGCCAGCGGCGCGCCCGCTGCGGCTACCGATCGAAAGTTGATCCTTCTCTTCCTCACCGGCGGTCCCAGCCAGATCGACACCTGGGACCCCAAGCCGGCAGCGCCCAGCGACGTTCGCGGACCGTTTCGACCGATCGCCACGGCGGTCCCGGGCTTGCACATCAGCGAGCTGTTCCCGCGCCTGGCCCCATTGGCCCGTCACTTCACGATTGTCCGCTCGGTCTACCATGATTCGGCACGCGTCCACGAGGTCGGCCAACAACTTTTGCAAACCGGCCGCCTGGCCCGGCCCGGTGACGAATTTCCGCACCTGGGCGCCTTGTTGTCGCAGCGTTTCGGTCCCGCCCGAGCCGGCCTGCCCGCCTTTGTCATTCTCCCCGGACCGTTGGGCGACACAGGAATCAACATCAGCCACGGCCAAGGGGCCGGCTATCTCGGCCCCCGCCATGCGGCGTGGATCCCGCCAGGTCGGGACAATGCTCCTTGGCCGGACGAACTGCGGAAAGCCCTCGACCTCAGCCGTGAGCCGGCCTCCGACCGTGCCCGCTATGGGGCGCACGAATTTGGCCGCACCTGTCTGCAAGCCCGCCGCCTCGTCGAGGCCGGCGTGCGCTGCGTCACGGTGAACATGTTTGCGACGGTCTTTGACACGGTGACATGGGATTGTCACGCCGAAGGCGGTTCCCTGCCGACGACGCTCGACGATTACCGGAAGACGGTGGGGCCGATGTTCGACCAGGCGTGTGCGGCCTTGATCGATGATCTGGTGCAGCGCGGCCTGCTGGCGTCGACGTTGGTGGCGGCTGTCGGCGAATTCGGTCGGTCGCCGCGGCTCAATCCGCGCGGCGGCCGCGATCATTGGCCGGCAGTCTGGTCGGTGCTGCTGGCCGGCGGCGGTCTCGAGGGGGGACAGGTGATCG
>JANWVS010000271.1 GCA_025056835.1 Gemmataceae bacterium
CAGGCCGGTGTTTTCGGTGATCGGCAGGGCGTCGAGGTCGGTGCGGACCATGACCGTGGGGCCCGGACCGTTCTTGAACAGGCAAACGATACCGTGGCCGCCGACTTTGGCGGCGACTTCGAAGCCGAGTTGCCGCATTTCCTTGGCGAGCCGGGCCGCGGTTTGTTCCTCCTCGAAGGCCAATTCGGGATGGGCGTGCAGGTGGCGGTAGAGCTGTTCGAGACTGGGAAGCTCGCGCTCCAGGATGCTGCGAATTTGCGGCAGGAGCTTACGGCAGGCGGCGAGTTCGTCCCCGCGGACCCAACCCGCGGCCGCGACGGCGCCGCCCCACCAACAGACCCACGCTGACAAATGCCGAACACGCATGGCTGGTTCCTTCGAGAAAAATCCACTTCGTCATGATCGGAAGGCAGTTCGTCTCGATATACTAGAAGAAAGGGAGGTTGTCAGCGCGGTGGCCCCGCAGTGTTGCTCCGGCGCTCCGCGAGAGTTCGCTGTGTCGATGTGTCTTGGTCGTCGCCGCCTCTCTTGTAAGGAGAAGATCGTGACGACAAAGCGGCTTAATGAACAGGAACGCAAGGCGATCTTTCGCGCCTTGGTGGATGCTCAAGACCAGGCCCCGGGCAAGGTCCGGCAATCGTATGAACTCGTCAGCCAACATTTCGACATCAGCAAAGAACAGCTGCGGTTGATCGAGGACGAAGGCGTCGAAAACGAATGGCCTCCGCTGTGCGAGGTCAACTAGCTCAAGAAAACTTTCGCTCTCGTGGAAGCGGCACCTGCGTGCCGCTTTTTTTTTCGTCCCCGGTGGGTTCGCCGTTTCCACCCGCTGATTCTCCTCTTGATTCCGTCGTCAATTCTGTCAAACTGGAGACAATTCATTTATTCCGTCTTTATTCGTCGAAGAGGGGCGCATGATCTGTATCTCGATCAATCAGGAGTCACGGCGGTTCGCCCTGGTGGACATGCTCAACGCCGCGCGTTTTGCCGACTTGCTGGAAGTCCGGCTGGATCGCTTCGGCAAGGCGCCCGACTTGGGCGAATTGTTGTCGAACAAGCCCAAGCCGGTGATTATGAGTTGTCGTCGGCCGCAGGACGGCGGTTACTGGGACGGCAGCGAAACGGAACGCCTGGCGATTCTGCGGCAGTGCATCATCAGCAAGGCCGACTACGTAGAGATCGAACTGGACGTGGCGGATGAGATTCGCCGCTTTCCGCCGTCGCAACGGGTCATTTCTTATACCAACCTTCAAGAGACCCCGTCGGACATTTTGGAGATTTACGAGGAAGCGAAGACCAAAAGTCCCGATGTCATCAAGCTCGTCACTCTGACGCGCACGCCGGAAGAAGCCTGGCCGCTCGTGCAGATTGTCGCCAAGGCGACGGTGCCGACGGTCATCGTCGGTTTGGGCAAACCGGGCATCATGCTGACGGTGCTCGGCCAGCGGATCGGCGCGCCGTGGGTTTATGCCGCCTTGGAGCGCGGCATGGAAGCCTACCCGGGCCAGCCGACCATCGACGACCTGGCGAACATTTACCGCCTGCACGATATTCAGAAGTCGACGCGCTTTGTCGGCGTCACCGGCTTCGGCGAACGGGAGACGATCACCGTGGCCGCGTTGAATGCGGTCTTCGCCCAGATGCAATCGCCCTATCGTTGTCTGCCGATGAGCATCGGCGATTTGAAAGTCTTCCGCAAGGTGATCGATGCCGTCAAGCTGGGCGCGCTGGTCGTGGACGCCGATCACCAGCACGAGATCATGCAAATCGGCGCCGAGCCGCACGGCGCCGCCAAGACCAGCTCGGCTGCCGACGTCTTGATTCAAAAGGGCGGCACCTGGCACGCCTTCCACACGGCGGCACAAACGTGGATCGAGGCCCTTAAAGGCGCTTTGGCCGCCAAATTTCCCGGCGATAATCCGCTCAAGGATCGGATGGTAGTCATCGTCGGCCTCAATGCGAGCGCCCGCATCCTGGCCACGGAAGTGTTGCGGCACGGCGGCAGCGCCATCCTGGCAAGCGTCAACAAGGGGGCCGGGATGCAGTTGGCCCAACAGCTCGGATGCCGTTTCATCTTGTTCGACGCCATTTACAGCACGATGCACGATGTGCTCGTGGTTTGCACCGAAGAACGCAGCATGGAGCCGCGCAAAGCCGACGAACCGCGTAAGCCCGGCAGCGCCGGCATCCACGCCGGTTATCTCAAAGCCGGCATGACCGTCATGGACCTGACGGCCTCGGCCCGAAAGTCGGAACTGCTTCGCGAGGCCGAGCTGCGCGGCTGCTTGACGGTGGCTCCCCGCGATCTGTTGATGAACCAACTCGAACAGCAAGTGAAACTGTTGACCGGCAGCGCCGTCGGCCGCGACGTGCTCGAAGCCGCCGTGCCGGAGCGGCTGCGCGAAGAGGCGGACTGACCGCGGCGCGGGGCTGGCGACTTTTTCGGCAAGTTCCCCTGGGAAGGGGTGGAGCGGCGCGTTAGGATGAACACCAAGTACGTTCGACCATGAGACGGCGCTACCATGCCAGCCGATGATCCGACCACCGAACCCGCAAGCCCTCCGCCGGGCAATGCGCCGCCGCCGTGCGATGCCTTCACCGATCGCCCCCTCCTGCCGCTGCGCGGCGCCGCCTCCCCGCCGCCGTCGGCCGACGCCGACCGGCCTAACAGTTCCGAAGGGTGGTCCGCCAGCCCCAAGACGACTGCCGTCGGCGACGTGAATGTCCATCGCCCCGGCTTGGGCTGGGTGTTGCCGAGTCTCATCGTCGTCGGCTTGGGCATGCTCGTGCTGTACGTGACGCCGCTGCTGTTGGCCCATTGGCGCCTGAGGGAGGCCCAAGCCGAGGCGGAGATCGTTTATCAAAAGCGGCGGGCCGAGCTAAAGGCCGACGCCGAGCACGCCAACGAACAGCTCGACCGGCTCGACAAGCGCGTTAACCTGGCTTCCCTTGGTTTTCGCGAAGTGGTGCGCAAGGTGGCGCCGCTCGTTGTCAACGTCGCCAATTTCCGCGATCCGGAGCGCGAAATCCTGGGGCCGTTGGCCAAGGACAAGTTGGTTTTCGATCGCGAGCAAGAGCGCCACTTCGTCAAGGCAGGCGAGGGGTCGGGCTTGATCGTCAAGCCGGGCTACGTGCTGACGAACCATCACGTCGTCGCCCGGGCCTTACGTCTGCGGTTGACCTTCGCCAGCGGCCGGTCGCTCGGCGTCGATCCCCAGGCGATCGCGGTCGACGCCTTGACCGATCTGGCGGTCATCCGTCTTCCCGGTGATTTGCCGGCCGGCCTGAAAGAAGAATGCCAAACGAGCGCCGAGTTTGCCGACAGCGACAAGGACGTTCACGTGGGTGATTGGTCGCTGGCGGTCGGCAGTCCGCTGGGACTGAAACAAACGGTGACGTTGGGCGTTATCAGCGCCAAGGGGCGGTTGCTGAAGATGCTCGACTTAGTCGAACTACTTCAGACCGACGCAGCGATTAATCCGGGCAATTCCGGCGGCCCGCTGTTCGACCAGCGCGGACGGGTCGTCGGAATCAACGTCGCCATTGCCAGCGACAACGGCGGCAACCAGGGAATCGGTTTTGCCATTCCCAGCAACGTCGTCCGCAAGATTGTCGACCAGCTCATCGACAAAGGAGAGGTGCCGCGCGGCTACCTGGGAATCGGCATGGAAGAGTTGCTCGGTCCGCGTGCCAAGGACCTAGGTATTACCGACGGCGCCGTTGTCGTCAGCCGCGTCATACCAGGCGAACCGGCCGATCGAGCAGGGATGCGCTTGGGGGACGTGATCACGAAGGTCAACAACGAACCGCTGTCGATTCATCAACCGGTGCGCCATTTTCGTCAGCTCATTGTTGACATCGCCCCGGACACGAAGGCCCAATTGGAGATCATTCGCAACGGCCGGCGCCAATCGATCGCCGTGACGGTCGGCAAACGGCCCGCGAACCTGCCGTAAATGCCCCGCTCTCGCACCGATCCTGGTTCGTCGTTGCCGCCGCGCTATCCCGGCACGTTCTTGTTGGCGCTGCGGGAGGCCTTGGCCGCCTTCCACTGGCGGGCGATCCGCTGGTTGGGATCGGCCGTACAATGTGTGGATGCCGCGGGGCGGGAGCATATCCTTGGCCTGGAGAACCTGTACCGCCGGCTGCGCCGCGAGGAGCGTTCGGACTGGCCGATGTTGATTTCGGCCATGCTCCACAGTATTCCAGCGGAGCCGACCGAAACGTTGCGCTTGGTCGATGTCGCCGATCGGGTGTTGGTAC
>JANWVS010000272.1 GCA_025056835.1 Gemmataceae bacterium
TGCTCCAGGACGCGATCGGCGGCGCGAAAAGGGCAGTCCACAGGCCGCATGAAGGTTCGACCCAATAAGGCGAAAGCGGCAACGGTCGCGCCCCGGGATGTGGTAACCATGGCCACCTCAGCACCAGGCGCGGTGCTGGGATAATTGGCCGGTTTGCACACGGTCGGGTCCGTTTCGAGCACGGCGATGATTTCGCGCTTTTTGTACACGTGGTCGCCCAGGGTCACCAAGTCGATCCCGGCGCGTTTCAGCTGGCGATACGTCCGCGGAGCAAGCCCGGAGCCGCCGGAAGCGTTTTCGGCATTGGCAATGACGCAGTCGATGTGTTCACGGGCCCGCCATAGCGGCAGCGCCTCCCGGATCAGGGCCACGCCCGGCGTGCCGACAATATCGCCAAGAAACAAGATGCGCATGAAGACGTTCGGCTGGCGGCGCTCATTCGCCTGCGGGGAACCAAACAGACTCGTCCCGAGGCCTGCTTCAACGTGCGATCTCGACGCAACGCGTCTCGCGCACGACCGTCACTTTGATCTCGCCCGGATAGTTCAAGTTTTGCTCGATGGCTCGGGCAATATTCCGGCAGGTGGCCAAGGCCTCGCTGTCGGTTAATTGTTGGGCATTGGCGACCACGCGCAGCTCGCGGCCGGCCTGAATGGCAAACGCCTGCTCCACGCCTGGAAAACCGCAGGCCAAGGCTTCCAGCTCTTCCAATCGTTTGATGTATTTTTCCAACGTCTCGCGGCGAGCGCCGGGCCGGGCCGCGCTGATCGCATCGGCCGCAGCGACGAGCACGGTGTAGGGGTGATCGATGGTCACGTCATCGTGATGTCCGAGAATGGCGTGCAACACCTCGGCGTTCGTTTCGCCGTAGCGCTTGGCCAGCTCGGCGCCGATTTTCGGATGACCGCCTTCCATTTCGTGGTCCGCAGCTTTGCCGATGTCGTGTAACAAGCCGCAGCGGCGAGCGAGTCGACCGTTGAGGCCAATTTCGTCCGCCATCAAGCCGCAGAGATACGCCACCTCAAGGCTGTGGTTGAGCACGTTTTGACTGTAGCTGGTCCGGAACTTCAAACGACCCAACAGTTGCAACATTTTCTCGTGGAGATGGCCGATGTCGGCCTCGAGACAGGCTTGCCGACCGATCTCGAGAATGTTGCGGTCCATCTCTTCTTGGGTTTCCTTGACAACTTCCTCGATGCGCGAGGGGTGGATGCGGCCGTCGGCAATCAACTTGGTTAAGGCCAACCGGGCCACTTCACGACGGATGTTGTCAAAGGCACTGACGATCACCACGCCGGGCGTGTCATCGACGATCACATCGACGCCCGTGACTTTCTCAAAAGTGCGAATGTTCCTCCCTTC
Source organism: Gemmataceae bacterium (assembly GCA_025056835.1). GTDB lineage: Bacteria > Planctomycetota > Planctomycetia > Gemmatales > Gemmataceae > JANWVS01. The sequence continues at coordinate 1,363 of JANWVS010000272.1, forward strand.
GCGGCCGATGATGCGTCCTTTCATGTCGTCCGAGGGGATGTCGACGGTGCTGACGGTCGTATCTGCGGTGTGCTCGGCCGCATAGCGCTGGATGGCCACGGCCAGGACTTTGCGCGCGCGTTCCTCCGTGGTCGCTTTGAGCAACTCCTCATGTTTTTTGATGCGGGCGGCGACCTCGTCGGCGAGTTCGCGCTCGAGGCGTTCCAACAGCATTTTTTCGGCCTGCTCGCGCGACAGACCGCTGATGTGGTGCAAGCGGTCCATCTGCTGGGCGACGAGTTCGTCGGCTTGTTTGAGGCGCTGTTCCAGCTGTTCCCGGCGCTCGTGGAGCTTTTTTTCTTGATGATGGAGTTGACGTTCCTTTTTCAGGAATTCTTGGTGTTCCTTTTCGAGGGCGTCTTCGCGTTTCTCGAGACGCCGTTCCTGTTCCCGTTGTTGCTGCTTGATCTGCTCCGCTTCACGGTTGAATTCTTCCCGCCTTTTAAAGTATTCATCCTTCGCTTTAAGCTCGGCTTCCTTGAGGATGTTTTCCGCGTTTTTTTCGGCTTGGGCGACAAGTTCCTTCACACGTGCATCGGCCCTATGAAGATTGAGGCGATCCTGCCTTCGTACCCATGCGTAAGTCCCTCCGCCGCCGATGACCAGCCCCAGGACCAGGGCCAGGATCGACCAGACATCAGGCATAGCAGCCACTCCCCGCGAGGGCGGCTAGCGGCGCCGATAGAAGTTGACTACGGCGAACGAACGTCTCGCCAGCGACAAGGACGGGAACCGCGCCATCCCGTGGTCATGGATGATGCGCGTACTTTCTCTCTAGCCTGCTTAGGGGACGCGGCCAAGGCCGGCGCCGAGCGCCAGCGGCCTCCCTGGAACCACCACGGGACCTCGAACCGGAAAACGTTGCCCCCGTCGGAACCGGTACCGGCACCAACTGATGGCGACGTCGCACAGATCTCCCTCGCCACAGCGGCAAATTCACCCAGGCGGCGACGATACCGCCCAACGCAAATGCCACCAGGATCAAAGCCAGCATCATATGCTACCTGGAATGTTGTTGTGGCGCCTTGCAGCGGCTGCGTTCGTGAGCCGTAGCGGCGCATGCGAATTTTGGGGCCGCCCCGGACCTCGTTATCGTTGTTGCCAAACCACTGGCAGCTTCCCTGCCGCAGCCCAACGCGGGTAACCGCGTCCCGCGCTGGCTACCGTCGTGGCAATCAGCTTATGTTGTATTATGAAGTGCCGTGGCTTCCCAGGTCAATCAAAAAATCCTGCCGCAAGATCGCGGGCAGGGTCCAGGGCTGTTCGGTGGTGCCGTAAGTTCCTTGCCATCGGTTGTCAAATCGGGCCGGCTCGTTCAAAAGACAACGATTAGCGCCGCCATCGAACGGCCTTCGGGCAGTATCGTCAATTTGGTTGCAGGTCGTGACTCTGGCTTTCTCGGCTTGTACATTAACTTTTTAACCATCGACGACGCATCCTGCGGTTGTCCCTTGGCGGATTGCTTTCGAAGAGGAAACAGGCAGTACTGAACTCGGAGGTGGCCCTTGGCCTTGGTACTTTTCGGCATTACGCTGTTCTTTTCGGCTTTTCTGCTGTTCCTCGTGCAACCGTTGATCGGCAAGATGATCCTGCCCAAGTTGGGCGGCACACCGCAGGTCTGGAACACGTGCATGATGTTTTTTCAGACGGTGCTGCTGCTCGGCTACGCGTACAGCCACACCGTCACGACACGGCTGAAGCTTCGTCAGCAAATGGCCGTACACTGCTTGCTGCTTTTATTGCCCTTGGGAATCCTCTTGGTTCTTGGGCCTTTTAGCTACGTCGCATCGTGGGTCCCGCCCGCAGAAGAGAACCCGATTCCACAAACTCTCTGGTTGCTGACAATCGTTGTCGGCATCCCGTTCCTGGTGGTCTCGACGACGGCGCCACTATTACAGCGCTGGTTCTCGTATTCGGGCCATCCCTCGGCCAAGGATCCGTATTTTCTTTACGGCGCCAGCAACTTGGGCAGCTTGCTGGCCTTGGTATTGTATCCGTTTTTGATTGAGCCCTTGCTCGGCGTGACCACACAGGCGCTCGTCTGGTGGGTTGGATTCCTTTGTTTCGGCGCCATGGTGGTTGGTTGCGCCGCGCTCATTCAGAAAGTTGCCGCTGCCCAAGAGGCGGCGTTGGGTGCAGCCGCCGCGGAAGCCCCCGCGGTACACCCCGAGGAACCGCACAAAAGCACGAGCACCGCGATCCAAACCGGTCCTCCCCCGCTGCGCGGCGCCGCCCGCAAACGCGGCACCGGCAAACCGGCGGCGAGCGTAGCGGCTTGGCCGTCGATTTCCTCCGCACAGCCGGGCGACTATCCCGTCACTTGGTCCCGTCGGATCCGCTGGATTTTGCTGGCCGCGGTACCGTCGAGCTTGATGCTCGGGGTCACCAGTTACGCCTCGATCGACCTGTCGCCGTTTCCCCTGTTGTGGGTCATTCCGCTGGCCTTGTACTTGCTTTCGTTTATTCTGGTGTTTGCCAAGTGGCCGCTGGTGTGGACGGAAGGCCCGCACTTAGCGTTTCTTTATCTCGGTCCGATTGCCATCCTCGTGATGTGCCTCATTATTCTGACCAACTCTCACAACCCATCACACGTCTGGATCTCGTTTGCGGCCTTTTTTTGCGTGGCTTGCATGTGCCACGGCGAATTCGCCAAAGATCGGCCCTCGACGCGCCATCTCACCGAGTATTTTTTGCTGATGTCGGTTGGCGGCATGATCGGGGGCGTCTTCAATGGCCTGTTGGCGCCGATCATGTTTACGGGCGTTGTCGAATATCCGCTTGCGATTGTGGCGGCGTGCCTGATGCGGCCGCGAACGAGTCAACAAGGTTGGTTCGACCGCGCCATTCTTCAGGCATCGCCT
>JANWVS010000273.1 GCA_025056835.1 Gemmataceae bacterium
CAAGACAGCCCGACAGCTGCTGGTCGACATCCTCGACCCCAGTCGCGAGGTCGACCCGAAGTTTTTGGAGTATTCGATCACCACCACCGCCGGCCGACAGGTCAACGGCTTGATCGTGACGGAAACCGCCTCGAGCATCACCGTTCGCCGCGCGGAGAAGCAAGAAGAGACGATCCTCCGCGGCCAAATCGAGTCGATCCAGAGCACGGCGCGGTCGTTGATGCCCGATGGCCTCGAGCAGCAGCTCAGCCGCCAGGACGTGGCCGACGTGATCGCCTACCTGCTGGCGGTGGTGGGGAGGAAGTGAGTACCGCCGACACCATGAAGACGCCCCGCATCGGCATCGTGACGATTTCCGATCGCGCCAGCCAAGGCATTTACGAGGACCTGGGCGGGCCGGCCATCCGCGCCTGCTTGGAAGAGATCCTGGCCTGTCCCTGGGAGGCGGTGCCGCGGCTCATTCCCGACGATCGGCCGACGATCGAGGCGACCTTGCGGCAACTGTGCGACGAAGAGCAATGCTGCCTGGTGGTCACCACCGGCGGCACCGGTCCGGCCCGGCGCGACGTAACCCCCGAAGCGACCGCGGCGGTTTGCGACAAGGTGCTCGACGGCTTCGGCGAACTGATGCGGGCCGTGTCGCTGCGCGTCGTGCCGACGGCGATTTTGTCGCGGCAAATCGCCGGCATTCGCGGCAGCACGTTGATCGTCAACCTCCCGGGCAAACCGAGCGCCATTCGCGACTGCTTGCTGGCCGTGTTTCCCGCGATCCCCTATTGCCTCGACCTGCTCGACGGTCCGTATTTGACGACCAACGAGGCGGTGGTCCAAGCCTTTCGCCCCAAAAAATGAACGACAGCGCCCGCGCCGTGGCACTTATTAGGAAGACGCCCTGTGCTGCTTAGAAGCGCGCCCTAGGCTGCTTAAGACGGCGGCCTAGGCTGCCGCCGCGGGCCGGCCGGTCGAGGCCCGTGCTGGTCGAGCAGCCGGCGCATCGGGGCCTCGCTGGTCTGGGATGGCGATTTATGCGTTTGACCTTACGAACCCTCCTGGCTTATCTGGACGACACGTTGGAGCCGGCCCAGGCTCGCGAAATCGGGCGAAAAATCGCCGAAAGCGAACAGGCCCGCGAACTGATCGAGCGCATCAATCAGATCATGCGTCGCCGCCGCATCACCATGCCGCCTGCGGAAGGCCCGGGGGCCATGTTCGACGCCAACACGCTGGGAGAATACCTCGACAACCTGACGTCGCCGGAGCAGGCCGCGGAAATCGAGGAACTTTGTCTGACGTCGGACAACCATCTGGCGGAAGTGGCCGCGTGTCATCAGATCTTGTCGTTGGTGGTCAGCGAGCCGGCGTTGGTGCCGCCGTCGGCCAAGCGGCGCATGTACCGCCTCGTGAAAGGCCCGGAAGCGATCCCATTTCGCAAGCCGCCGCCCAGTCTCTTGACGCAGGAGACCGACCAACCCAGCGACGGCCGCGACGACGACGACACGCTGCGTTTGGGCGTTCCGGCGGTGGGCAGCCGTCAACGCGTGCATCCGCTGGCGTTGATCGCGGCGGGGACGGTCGTCGTGGGATTGTTGCTCGTGGCCGTTTGGCAACTGCTGCGGCATCGCAGCGTCCCGGCCGGCGCCAGCGGCGACCCTGCGCCGATCGTCCACGTCGACCCTGAAAAGAAGCCGCCGGTCGTGCCGGAGGAAGAACCAGCCGTCAAGCCAAAGCCGATCGTGGAACCGCAACCGCCGCCGCCCAAGGTGAGCCAGCCGGAGCTGAAGCTGGATGTCCCCTGGTCGCCGCCCAGCATCGAGATGAAACGGGTGGGACGGATCGTGGAAGCGGTGCAGGAACCGGCGATCGTCGTGACCTACGCACCGGAGATGATGGAATGGCGCCGCCTCCAGCCGAAGAATCCCGAAGTATGGTCGGGTCAGTTGCTCGTCAGTTTGCCGGCGGCGCGGAGCGTGATCGACCTGGGGCACGGCTTGTCGCTGACGCTGGTGGGGAATTCGCCGGAGTTGTACCTGCCGCCGCCGCGGTTTTACGAAGCGGCAGTGGAGCTGCACTGGCCCGAGCCGTTCGACGTCGATCTGACGCTGCGCCGCGGCCGCCTTCGCCTGCGCACGGAATCGAAACCGGCGCGCGTCCGCTTGCGGTTCGCCAATCCCACCCGTCCGCAGCAGCACGAGGCCTTCGACTTCTTGCTGGAACGACCCGGCACGGAGATCCTGGTCGAACTGTTCTTCACTTGGGTTGACAACGAAAAGTTTTATCGAGATCGCCAGGCGGCGGATCGCATCGGACCGCTGGCGAACGTCTCGTGTTTTGTGATCGAAGGAATCGCGCTGCTGAAGCACCACGATGTGACGCGGCCCCTGACGGCGCCGCCGGGGACGTGTCAAGCGTTTTGGCTGAGCCTCAGCGGCCTGGATCCTCCCCATCACTTCGAGAAACTGCCCGAGGGATTGTTGACCCCCTTGCAGCCGATGGGCTGGGACGGCACGGCGCGGCTGGAGCTGTTGCGTGCCCGCGATGCCTTGAGCCAGCGTTTGCTCGCCAAGCCGGTCGACGTGGCCTTGGCGGAAAGTCTCAAGGCGCCGGATGCGGCTCTGCGGCGGTTGGCCTGTCGCTGCCTGGCGGCGGTCGACGACGTATCCACCTTGCTGGAATTGCTGGAACAGGAAGGCGACGCGGAGCTGCGCACCCTCGCCGAGGAAATGCTCCGCTACTGGATCAGCGCCGGCCGCGACCACGATTACCAGGTGTACGACTTGCTCAAGGCGAAGTATCGCGCCCCCGATCCCGACACGATCATGAACCTGTTGCACGGCTTCGGTGAAAAAGCCGCCAAGGACCCTGCGACGTCGGAAATGTTGCTCGGCTACCTCAACCATCCGCAACTGGCCATCCGCGAATTGGCGGCGCTGCGGCTGGAAGCAATCGCCCCCGGCCGGCAACGGGCCCGCTACAACCCCACGGATCCCGCTGCGGCACGTTTGCAAGCGCAAGCGACCTGGCGGGCCTTGATCGGTCTTCCTCCTTCCCCAACGAAAAAGAAGTGACCGGCCGCGATGGAAGCCATGGAGTTTCTCGGCGCCCCCCTGGAAACCGCCCGGCCGCTGTACGTGGTCCACGGCGATGAACCGTTTCTGAAGCGGCTCGTGCTGAGGAGCATTCGTCGCCTGGTCTTGGGAGACGCCGAAAGCGAAGGTGCGGCCAGCGTTCACGCCGGCGATCAGGCGACCCTAGCCGACGTTATGGACGATCTGGACACCTTGCCGTTCTTTGCTCCCCGGCGCCTGGTGGTCGTCGAACACGCCGACCGGTTCGTGACCCAATATCGCGCCCAACTCGAAAAGGCCGTGCTGTCGCTACCCGCGACGGCGACCCTGGTTCTGGAAGTGAAGAGCTGGAAAGCGAACACGAAGCTGGCGAAACTCGTGGACAGCGCGGCCACTATCGGCTGCACAGCCCCGAAGCGTTACCAGCTTCCCGCCTGGTGCGCGTCCTGGGCCAAGACCCAGTATCACAAGCAGATGCCGATGGCCGCCGCGCAACTGCTGGTCGAATTGGCCGGCACGGAAATGGGCGTTCTCGACCAGGAGGTGCGGAAACTAGCGGTCTCGGTGGGTGAGCGCGGCCAGATCAACACCGCCGATGTCGATCGGCTCGTCGGCCTGGGGCGAGTGGAGAAGGTTTTCGCGATCCTCAAGGCCGTTGCCGAGCGTCGGCCGGGCGACGCTCTGCGGCTTTTGGATCGCCACCTGGAACAGGGAGACGAGGTGTTGCGGATTGTGGGCGCCCTGACCCATCAATTGCGGCAGCTGGCGCGAGCCGCCCGCCTGGCCACTCAGAAAATGTCGCTGTCGGCCGCGATGGAGAAAGCCGGCATCGATCCGCGCGGCTTGGAGGAAGCGGAACTCCAGCTCAAACACCTCGGCCCGGCGCGGGCCTTGCGGCTTTTCGACGACCTGCTCCAGTTGTGGCTCGACTTGCGCGGCGACTGCGATCTGCCGGAACGGCTGCAACTGGAGAGGTTTCTGGTTCGCCTGGCGCGGCCGCGCGAGACGGTGCGGACCTGAGGCATATTGCGGTCCGTTGCGCGATTACCGAGTGTGCCGATTTGCTCGCCGATGGTCCACGTGCTAAATTTTCGTGGCGAAGGGGATGGTGCGGTTTCGTTCCGGTGCGAGAACGTCGGCCATGAACATCGTCTACGACATCGCCGGAAAGGTACCGTATCTGGCCTTTTGGTT
>JANWVS010000274.1 GCA_025056835.1 Gemmataceae bacterium
GCTTCAATCAGCTCTTGCGGCGGAACGAGATCGGCATGGCCAACATCGGCATCTTCGGTGAGCTAGTCATCGAAGAGATGCCGCTTGGCGAGGCCAAGCGCGCCGATGCGGCAGGGCAGGCGACACGGCAGATCGCCGCCCCCATGGCGGCCGCAGCGGCCGGCTTTGGCGGTCGCGCTGGACCTGCCGACGGGGCAGAGATGCAAGCCCTGCGCCGCAATGGCGCCGATCGCGACGGCTTGGCTGAACGCGAGCAACTGCCGGAGAATCGCGCTCGCGAGGAAGGCGGCGTCGCCGGTCCCGAGCCGACGGTGCGCAAGAACTTCGCCGACACCGCCTATTGGAACGCTTCAGTCACCACCGACAAGAACGGCCGAGCGACGGTCCACTTCACCATGCCCGAGCAACTGACCGGTTGGAAAGTTCGCGTGTGGGCCATGGGCCTGGGCACGAAAGTCGGCCAAGGCGACGCGGAGGTGACGACCAAGAAAGACCTCCTCGTTCGCCTCCAGGCGCCGCGCTTCTTCACCCAGAAGGATGAAGTCGTGCTCAGCGCCAATGTCCACAATTACCTCAAGAGCGAGAAGAAGGTCCGCGTCCAGCTCGAAATGGATGGCGGCACCCTCGTGGCCATGGACCCGCTCGTTCGCGAAGTCAAAATCGCCTCCGGCGGCGAGCAACGCGTCGACTGGCGCGTCAAGGTCGTCAATGAAGGCGAAGCGATCGTCCGCATGAAGGCGATCAGCGACGAAGATTCCGACGCCATGGAAATGCGCTTCCCCTGCTACGTCCATGGCATGCTGAAAATGGAGTCGTACACCGGAGTCATCCGGCCCGACAAGGACTCCAATATCGCCTACTTCACGGTCCCCAGCGAGCGCCGCGTCGAGCAGTCGCGTCTCGAAGTCCGCTACTCGCCGACGCTGGCCGGCGCCATGGTCGATGCCTTGCCGTACCTGGTGGACTACCCCTACGGCTGCACCGAGCAGACGCTCAACCGCTTCCTGCCGACGGTCATCACCCAACGCATCTTGCAAAAGATGAACATCGACCTCAAGGAGGTTGAGAAGCACCAGGTGAACCTCAACAGCCAAGAGATCGGCGATGACAAGGAACGGATCAAGCAATGGAAGCGCTTCAAACGCAACCCGGTCTTCAATGAGGCCGAAGTGAAGGAAATGGTCAACGCCGGCATTCAGGCTCTGGCGAGCATGCAGCTGAGCGACGGCGGCTGGGGCTGGTTCTCAGGCTTCGGCGAACGGTCCTTTGCCCACACCACCGCCACCGTCGTCCACGGTCTGCAAATCGCCCAACAGAACGACGTGGCGATCCCGCCCCAGATGCTCAGCCGCGGTCTGGATTGGCTCAAGAACTACCAGGACGAACAGACGTTGCGGCTCCGCAACTTCCCGACGCGGACAATCCCCTACAAGGAACATGCCGACAACCTTGACGCGTTCGTCTACATGGTGCTCGTCGATTCGAAGATCGACAACCTAGAAATGCGCGATTACCTCTATCGTGACCGCAACCATCTGGCGGTCTACGGCAAAGCCCAGTTCGGCCTGGCGCTGTACAAGCAGCAAGACCAGGAGAAACTGGCGATGATCCTCCGCAACATCGAGCAGTACGTCCAGAACGACCCGGAAAACCAGACGTCCTACCTGCGCTTGCCGCCGGACACGTACTGGTGGTATTGGTGGGGCAGCGAGATCGAGTCCAACGCCTACTATCTCAAGCTCTTGTCGCTGACTAATCCGCGCGACGAAAGGGCGGCCGGGCTGGTCAAATACCTGCTCAACAATCGCAAACACGCCACCTATTGGAACAGTACGCGCGACACCGCCCTCTGTATCGAAGCCATGGCCGACTACCTCAAGGCCAGCGGCGAAGACAATCCCAACATGAACGTGGAAATCTGGCTCGACGGCAAAAAGGTCAAAGAAGTGCACATCGACCAGAAGAACCTGTTTACGTTCGACAACAAATACATTCTCGAAGGCTCCGCCCTGACCGCCGGCAAGCACACGCTGGAAATCAAGCGGCGCGGCTCCGGCCCGGTCTACTGGAACGCCTACCAGACCAACTTCACCCTCGAGGACCACATTACCCGGGCGGGACTCGAAGTGAAGGTCAATCGCAAGTACTATCGTCTCGATCGCGTCGATCAAAAGGTCAAGGTCTCCGGCTCCAAGGGCCAACCGCTCGACCAGAAAGTCGAGAAGTACAACCGCGTGGAACTGGACAACCTGGCGACCGTCAAGAGCGGTGACCTGATCGAGATTGAGCTGGAAATTGAGAGCAAGAACGACTACGAGTACTTGATCTTCGAAGACCCCAAGGCGGCTGGTTTCGAACCACTGGCCGTCCGGTCGGGCTACACCTACACCGGCATGGGCGCGTACATGGAAGTGCGCGATGAGAAGATCGCCTTCTTCGCGCGGGTCCTGCCGCGCGGTAAGCATTCGATCAGCTACCGCATGCGCGCCGAAATCCCCGGCCAGTTCAGCGCCCTGCCGACACGGGCCTATGCCATGTACGCTCCGGAACTGAAGGGGAATTCGGACGAAATCAAGATCCGAGTCCAGGATCGGTAAACGGCGACCGCACGAGCGTCACCGACGGCGAGGTCACGCCTCGCCGTCGTTTTTTTTGGCAAAAAGCGCGAGAATGGGCAAAACACCAAAGAAAAGAGAACTGCCGGATGCTCTTGCTTCGTTGTCCCTTGCTCGCGTATATTCGGAAAGCTCTCGCGATCCCCGCCCTGGTCATGGATGGCCCGCATGCGTATCGTCGCGCTGGTTGCCGCATTGGATCACGTTTGCGCGCGTTATCGCATCGCCGCGTATCGTGTCCACTTCGAGCGAGCCGGCCATCAGCTGGTGCTTCGTCCGATGCCCCGCTATTGGCTGACGCGCTGGGCACTGGGACGCGACCTGCCGTTGGCCGATGCCGTGATCTTGCAACGGCGCCTGCTGCCGGCCTGGCAGCTGCGTCTCCTGCGGCGGCAGGCCCGGCGTTTGATTTTCGATTTCGACGACGCCGTCTTTCTGCGCGACTCCTACGACCCGCGCGGCCTTCTGTGCCGGCGGCGGTTGGACGATTTTGTCGCCACGATCCAGACGGCCGATGCCGTCGTCGCCGGCAATGACTGGCTTCGCGACCAGGCCCTCCGCTGGACGCTCACGCGGCGCGTCTACGTCATTCCCACGTGTGTCAATCCCCGCTTGTATCCGCTGGCCCGGCACGACGACCCGGCCGTGGTGCGCCTCGCCTGGATCGGCTCGTCCAGCACGCTTCAGGGTTTGGCACGCATTCGTCCCATCCTCGAGCGGCTCGGGGCCGCCTTTCCCCAACTGCGTCTGCAAATCATTTGCGACCGCAGCCTGTCGTTGACGCACCTGCCGGTGGACTTCCGGCCGTGGACGCAAGCCACGGAAACGCACGACCTCGCCGCGGCCGACATCGGCATCAGCTGGCTCCCCGACGATGATTGGAGCCGAGGCAAGTGCGGTCTGAAGGTGTTGCAGTACATGGCCGCGGGCTTGCCGGTCGTCGCCAATCCCATCGGCGTGCAGCAGCACTTGGTGCAGCCGGGAGTTACCGGTTTCCTTGCGCGCGATCCCGAGGAATGGGTGGCGGCCGTCGGTACTCTCGTCCGCGATCCGCACCTTCGCTGCCGGTTAGGCCGCGCCGGCCGACAGGTCGTCGAAAAACACTACGACGTCCGCGATGGCGTCGCTCGTTGGCTCGAGGTGCTGCGCGGCTGCGAGGGTCTCGAACCGGGCCAGAGCAGGAGGAGCGCATGACCCGCGGCACGCTTGCCAACCACGAGATCGGCCAGGCTGGAGCTGTGCCCGCAATGACGCAGGCGTTGTCTGACGTTGTCCCTGCCGGCGGATCGCGCTGTCCCCAGGCCGGCACGGCGGTGGTGGTGCAACACCGGTCCGACCGCACGAGCTACCGCGTGTCGCTCAACGGACGCGACTGTTTTGTCAAGCTTTTTCGCCGCCGCGGTTGGTTGGCCAACTTTTGGGAGCGGCTGACCGGCTGTCGAGCACGGCGGGAATTTGCCCGAGCCAAGCAAGCGCTCGCCCGCGGCGTGGCCACGGCCAAACCCCTGGGCTGGGCGGCAGCGCCACGGCACCACTACGGTGCCAGCGTGCTGATTACCGAAACCATCGACGACGCCATCCCCTTGTACGACTTCGTCCATGACCACCTCGCCAACTTGCCGGCCGCTCGCCACTCT
>JANWVS010000275.1 GCA_025056835.1 Gemmataceae bacterium
GGGTCAGCAAGGTCCGTTACTTTCCCGGCGCCTTCCTCGACGCCCGCGATCCGCAAAGCGCCGTCCGCAACGAACAATTGTGGATCGACCTGGACGACGCCGCCACCGGCCGTCCGCTGCGGGTCAAACAGATCTCCGGAGCGATTGCCCGCCGCATCGTCTGTTGGCTCAAACCCGGCGACGCCGTCGTCGCCGGCGAACGCTTCGGCATGATCAAGCTCGGCTCGCGGACCGACCTGCTCCTTCCCGCCGGCGCGGCCCGCGACCTCTGCGTCAAGGTCGGCGACAAGGTGTTCGGCGGCGCGACCATGCTGGCGCGCTGGTAGCGCCGCGACAAGCGCGTCGGCCCGGCAAGCGGCATCACTTCAGCTTCGGCACGATCGCGACCAGGTCGCAGCCCGCGGGAACGGGAGCCGCGCTGCGGTCGCACCACTCGTAATGGACCCTTCCGCCGTTGTCCGTGCGGTCCGGTCCCGTGCTCCAAACAACGGCCTCGCCGGCTGCGACGCTCCGCAGTTCCATGGGACGGTGCGGCCCGCTGCGCACCTCGATCCATTCCTTGTTGGCGATGCGATACAAAAACGATCGGCCGCTATAGGGATCGACCGGCAACGCCTTGAAGAACTGCGGAACCAGGTCGTCCAACTGCCGGGCCGGACGCTGGTGGACACGTTGATACAAAAGCAGGGCCGCGGTCAGTTGGGTGGCGGCGATCTGCCAGCGCGAGCGATTGCCGAGCGCCCGCGCCTTGGCCGCCTCGGCGAACAGCAGTGGGTCCTCAAGCCACGAGTCGTGGAGGAAACGTTCGAGTTGATCGCGTGTCAAAGCGGCGTCGGCCGCGGCGTCGTTGGGCAGCCAGCCGTCCAACAGACGCGAACCGTCGGTGTCCTCGCCGGGCCATTCCCAGTGCGGCGTGTCGACGCCGCGAAGCAGCCCGTCCCACACTGCCTCCCACAGCCGCCGGGAGCGCTCCGTTTCCCACGGCGTGTCGAGCGACATGACCAGGCTGTTGACAAACCAGCGTTCGCGCCGATTGCCCCAGTTCCAGGCGGCGGGATTTTGCAGCAAGCCACCGGCGCGGTAGCACTCCGCCTCCAGGCAGTCGCGCGGACCGGGCGTTTCCGCGGCGTGGCGTTCCAGCGCGCCGAGCAAACGGCGCAACGCCTCGGCAGGGTAAGTCGGCGAGGCCATGACCGTCTTCGCGGCCTTGAGCGCGGTGGCCTCTACCTCCACGCCAGCCTCGTAGGAACGCAACGGCGCCTTACAGCGCAAACTGCGCGACAAGGCCAGGGCCTGAGCGATTGCCGCGTGGGCCGCCTCGTTCTTATCCTCCTTCCCGGCCTGAACGGCACGCCGGTACAACTCGTCAGCCATCGCGCCGACGCTGGCGAGATGATTCAGCATCGGCGCGTGGCCCTCCTTGGAAGGGGCTTCGAGGACCCCCGGCGGCAGGGGGACTGCCTCGCTCAGTTTGCCAAGCCACGCCTCGTTTTTCGCTTTCCCGCGTTCGGCGTCGGCGTACAACAGCAGCGCCTCGCGGATACGCGGACCAGCCGGGTTTTCGCCGGCTTTGACCAACTCGCTTCGGTAAGCCTCGCGGTCGAGCGGACTAGACACCGCGGGGATCTCCCAGGCGCGCCGGCCCATGTGCCAGCCCCACCAGACGGCCAAGAGCGCGACGACGCCGATCAGCTTCACCAGCGACCGGGATTCCTTCAACCAACCTCCCGCCCAGGCCCGCAACAGCCAACGCGACGTCAGCAGTAGGGCCAGCGGCGTCAACCACACCTGCCAGCCGCTCAGACCGCGGCAGAGCAGCGACGGCAGCCACGGCACCAGCGCTCCCAGAGCCGCCAGCACGGCCACCACGACCGCGTAGACCGTCCGGCGGCAGTAGAACACGCACAGCTGCCCGACGGCGAAGCCATAGACCAGCCACATGCTCAAAAATAACGTCGGGCCCAAGACCTCCGCGAGCGCGCCGAACTCGAGGCGCGCTGCCCTTTGATGCAGGTGCGGCGGGCCGAGACTTTCCAACACGATCCTGACGCTGCTGCCCACGAACAAAAGCAGCGTCGTCGCCAACGACGCCAACGACCAGAACAGGAGCTTGATATTGCGGATCGTCATGAGCGGGAAACGTTGGGCCGCCAGAAACTGGTACGATTGATCGGCCTGTTCCCAGGCAAAGGTCGCCGTCCCGCAGGCAACGCCCAAGAGCAACGTCGCGATCGGCCAGAGAATGGCGCCGCCTCTCGGTAGGAACAGCCCAAGGATGACACTTCCCAAAGCGAGGCACATCAACGGCAACATCCCCTGCTGCCACGTCAACCACCACACGACCTGCGCCGGCGACCGGGCTTCGATGGCGTATTCGCGCCATTTGGCCCTCTGCGGGGCCGGCCGCACCTCCCGCGCTGCGGCCGTCGCCGGCGGACGCCAGCCGACCGGTGTGACGACGATGATTTCATCGTCCGTGTCGACCAGCTGCACCAGCGCGGGACGATGGACGCGAGGCCGCTCGTGAACCATGGCGGCGCGGCGCTGCGGCAACGGCGCCACCGGTCCGAGTGGTAGCAGCGGCGCCGAGGGCATCGCGAATTGGTCGCGTCCGTGAGAGTAAAAGATCGCCGCCGAACCGGCCAGAAGCGCCAGCATCGCCAGCACGCGCAAAATGAGCGAGGCCGGCGGCGGCAAGGCGATCAGGGCCCACCAGACAAGGAAGCCGATCGACAGCCCCGCGCCGGCGCTGGTCAGCACGCGCTGCGTCAACGACGACGCCAGCAGGCCCCAGCAGTAGGCTTCGAACGTCACCAAGGGAAGGAGCAAGAACCACTGGGAGAAATGCTGGGCCGCAGGCTGATGGCCGACCAAGGGGAATCCCGGGCGATCGCTTTGGTTCAACAAGCGATCGATCCACTCCGGCGGCACCAGCCGCAGCCACGTCAGCACCGCCGCCACCGTCAACGCCTGCGACAGCACAAAGAGGACGCCGATCCCCGCCTTGTAGGTCCACAACAGGCCGCGGCGCCCCAAGAGGACGTCGAGCAAGACCAGCGTGCCTTCTTCGCGCTCGCCGGCCAGCATCATCGACCCGCAGACCACGCCATAAACCGCAGCCATGGCCAAGGCCGTCACGCCGACGATGCTCTCCGGGCTGAGCGGATTGCTCGTCCCGAGTTGCTGCAAAAGGTAGGCCAGCAACCCGGTCAGGACGACCATCGTCAGCCAGATCACCCGGTGTTCGCGGATTTCCTTCCAGAGGAGGACGTTTATCATAACACCGCCTCCTGTTTCCCTAAGAGCGCACAGTACGTCTCCTCCAGCGACAACGGTACTTCCTCGTACTCGCGGACGTCGGACCGGCGGTGCAACTCGTCAAGGTTCTCGCGCTGCGGCGCCCGCAACACCACTTGCCACTTGCCGCCGACGCTCTGTTCCTGCAGCACGATGCCCAGGGTGTCGAGGCCCGGCGGGTTGTCGCAGCGGAACCGGACCCGCACCACCAGGTCGCGCAACTCCGCCATCGGCGCCGTCAAGACCAGCCGCCCCTTGGCCAGGAACGCCACGTGGCTGGCGACCCGTTCGATCTCGGCAATCTGATGGCTGGAGATCAGGATCGTCTTCCCCTGCCCTGCCAGGCGCACCATGCTCGCCAGGAATTCGCGGCGGACCAGCAGGTCCAACCCCGATGTCGGCTCGTCGAGGATCAGCACCTCGGGATCAATGGCCAAAGCCACGGACAGCCCGACCTTGGCGTACTGCCCCTTGGAGAGCGTGCTGAGCTTCGCCTGGGGGTCGAGCAAGAACTGCTCGGTCCATTGGAAATAACGTTGGAGGTACCCTGGGCGGTGAAATCCCGAGGCGAACCAGCCGAGTTCGGCGACCGTCATCCAGTCGTAGAACTTGGGCCGCTCGGGCACGAAGCCGATCCGCTGCCGCAGCAGCCAGGCGTCTTTCCAGGCGTCGCGGCCCAGGATCGTAATCTTCCCGCTGTCGGGCGGGGTCAGGCCGTTGAGCATGCGGATGGTCGTCGACTTGCCGGCCCCGTTATCGCCCAGCAAGGCAAATACGGAACCGGTCGGGATCGACAGATCAAGGCGATCGACGGCCTTTTTGCCGGGATAGGTCTTGGATACCTTGCGAATCTCGATAGCTGCGTGGTGCATGGCTGGTCGATTTGGTGACGGCGGCGCTCAACTCGGCCGGCGACAACGGCGGTGCCGGCGGCGTCGCAAACGC
>JANWVS010000276.1 GCA_025056835.1 Gemmataceae bacterium
GAATTCACCATGTCAACGAGCGGCTCCGCGAGCATTACGCCGAGTTCCGGGCGGTCGTGGCCGAGTTGGATGATTTCGTCCGCCGCCATCGCCAAGAGCCGGGGTTTGGCCTCGCCGTCGACATGCGGCCGACCGATCCCTTTCCGGTGACGCACAGCGTTCCGTTTCCGCTGGTGCTCTTCGCGCCGTGGATTGACAATCACGCGCCGTCGCACGTCGTGTCGTTTCCCGACGGCCGCCTGGAAATCTGCCCGGCAGCCGACTATCGTCGCCAGCACGGCACCGCCGGCCAACTCTTTCCCGACCTCGTACGGATCGGCTCCGATTTCAACATTTACTTCTGGCGAGGCCGCTACTACGGCACGCTGCACTGGGACGACATTTTTCGACCCGACCTCAAAGATCATTCCTACGTGATTGAAGGAGCGACGATTCAAGAAGTGCTCGCAGCCCAACCGGCGCGTTACCAGGAGTTCTTGAACGACCTGAGGACCGGCTGGTGTATCCCGCCGCGCCTCGGCTTTGAAATCATGGACCGAGATTACCGCGGTTTCCAATTGGTACGCGCCGGGGCCTACTGTTACGCCGTACCGGCCGACGAAGGCAAATTTCAGATCAACCGTTTCAATGCCCGGCGCTACTCGCGTTTGTTCGTCGCGGAGGAACTCACGGTCATCAAAGAACAAGTCGATGCCTACGCGGATCGCCAAGCGGAGGCATCGGTTCGCTGAGCGAGCCGGCTGCCGGGCGTCGCGCGAGGTTCAACACCGTTGCACTTTGGTCGACGAGGGCAGCTTCGACGGCGTATGACCCAAAAAAAAGAGAAAATTCCTGTCACAGTCAGCAGTCGGCGGGTAATATGAGGCAAACGAAGCGACAAGCATCATCGCGAAGAGAATTATCCGGGGCTAAGTAAACCCGACTTTTCTATCATCCTTTCATAACTTGCCGGGGCCTCTGCCATTGTTATTTGGCAGGGCCCCGGTGTTTTTGTACCTGCCCGTGGCCGACAGCGTCGACAGCGAGTTGTACGGTACGGCTTCGGCCGCCGGAGATCACGATTCCCTACCTTTTTTGCCGCCTTCCTTGCCGACCAACTCCTTCAACTCGCGAATCCAGATATTACGGAAACGAACCGGGTCGCCGTGGTACATCAGCACGAGCGGGGCCTTGTCTGGATGTTTGACGTACTTGGCTTGTTGATCGAAATAGGTCGAACCGATGATCTCGGTATGGTTGTGGACAACGACGCCGTTGTGGATCACCGTGACATAGGCCGGCTTAACGACTTTGCCGGTGTCGTCGAATTTCGGCGCGGTGAAGATGATGTCGAAGGTCTGCCACTCTCCCGGTTTCCGCGAGGCGTTGACCATCGGCGGCCGCTGGTTATACACCGCCGCACATTGGCCCTCGAAGTACGTTTTATTCTGGTAGGAATCGAGCACCTGAATTTCGTAGCGGGCGCCCATCAGACCGATGCCGTTGTTCCCTCGGCCTTGGCCGCTGCCCCTGGGCGGGTTGGGCGACGCGAACTCGACATGGAGCTGACAATCTCCGAACGATTGCTTGGTCTGTAGGTATTCCCGGACGGTGAAGGCGCCGTCGGGGTCGATGGTGGTCTTTTTCACGCCGACCCAGGCATCGAGGTTTTTGCCGTCGAACAATACCATCGCGTCGGACGGTGCGCTGTGTGTCGCGTAGTCGCCCGGCGTAACGATCGGCGGTTCGGGCCAAATGATGCCATGCAGCCAGCGCTGGCCCGCAGCTTGCTGGCAAAGCATGAATCCCAGCCCCAAGGCCGCACCCAACCACGGTAATTGGTACCTAAAGCGTTGCGTGACCACGACCGGCGTCCTCATGGTGACAATCTGATTCACACGGCGAAATCGCAACTATGTTAGGCGGAACAGGCCATGGCGGCGAGTGGGCCGTCAGACCGTCTACCTGTCCAGTTGCTGAACAATTTTGTTGATCAGCCTCGGGATGCCGGAAGCCGCGCGGTCGTTCGTGTCTTCGGCGGTCGGCCAGGACTTGATCGTTGCCAGATGGCCACGCGCTTTGACCCCGACGCGATCGAGAGCATTGAGAGCAGCAAGGCGAACGTAGATCGATTTAGCTTTCGGACCAGACAACTCCAGAAGCGTGCCGAGAGCGTCGGTGGCGTCGTCGGGGTTGCTCTGGGCAGCGATGGCTTCGGCGGCAACGATGCGAACATAGGGGCTTCGATCTGTCTTCAGCGCGGTTTGCAACTGCCTTCGAGCCTCTTTTGGAGCATGGATCAACGCTCCGAGGTAAGCCCAGTATCGCACGGCGTCGTCGTCTGCTTGCAGATCCCGAGGGAACTCGTGGTAGGGGGCCAGATGGTTGGTGGCTCGCTCGGCGACTTCGAGAATATGCTCCAGCGGATACCGCCTGCGATCGCGGCCAAGCTCGTAGGGCGACCGATCCGCCGCGCGCGTGTGAATCTCGCCCTCCGGCAGGAAACCGAGGTCGCGAACCGCCAAGGCATGGGCGCGAAGCGCTTGCCGCAATTCGTCGAGCACGCGGCCATGCCGTTTGGAGTGCGCAAGATTATGGACTTCGTCCGGATCGTTTTGCAAGTCGTAAAGCTCTTCGGTATCGCGCGGTGCGGTCCAAAAGCGGGCCTGCGGGGCGTTCAACTTGCCAAGGTCGAAAAGGTCTTTCCAAATCCGCGTGGTTTTCGTCTTGAACATGTATTCGACGTGTTGGCCGGCCGGCATGTGGGGCAGGAAGTTGCGCAGATACACGTAGCGACCGTCAGTTACGCTACGTTGGAGATCGTACCGCTCGTCCATGCGACCGCGGAAGCCGTGGAGATATTTCGGGGCCGGTCCGAGGAATTTGCCGGCGAAGGCGCTGCCCTGCATCCACGGTGGCGGCGGTTGTCCTGCGAGGCTCAGCATCGTCGGTGCCAAATCTACGAAACTGATGAGTCGGTCCGATTCTCCTCCCGGGCGATAGTCCGGGGGGGCCAGGTGTTTCCAGCGTTCGGGAAAGTAGACGATCATCGGCACGTGTAGTCCGGAGTGAAGCGGGGTGCGCTTGAAGCGCGGCAGTCCCGGTCCATGGTCGGCAAAATAGAAAACAATGGTGTCCTCCAACAGTCCGGCCTCTTCCAGTTCTCGCAAGACGACGCCCGCGTCGGCATCGACCAGCGCCACGGTGTCGTAGTAGCGCGCCCAATCCTGGCGCACCTCCGGCGTGTCGGGGTGACAGGCCGGCACGCGCACCTGTGCAGGATCGGTGCTTGTGGGCAGCGGATACTTGTGCAGCTGGCTTTCGTGGCTCTTCGTCGAGTTGAACACGGCAAAGAACGGTGCCCCGGCCGGGCGATTGCGCCAATGAGCCTGCTTCGACGAATCGTCCCAAACTTTGCCTTTCTTGACAAGGTTGTAGTCTTCCTTGACGCGGTTGGTGCAATAGTAGCCCAACGCCCGCAGTAGCGCGGGGAACATCGCGATGTTCGTCGGCAGCACCACCAGGCTGCGCATGTGCTCGGCTCCCGTCGCGGTCGGATACATGCCGGAGATGATCGCGGTCCGGGCCGGGGCGCAGACCGGGGCATTCGACCAGCAAAAGCGAAAGCGCATCCCCTTGGCAGCGAGACGATCCAAGTTGGGCGTGCGCGCGACCTTGTCGCCGTAGCAGCCCAAATGCGGTCCGTGGTCCTCGCTGGTAATCCAAACAATGTTGGGGAGTTTGTTGGGGGGTTGGGCTTCTCCGGCGTCGAGCGACCCCGGGCCAACGGCAAACCATACCAGCGTCGTCCAAGCCGCGGTTCGTCGTGACACCTTGGCACCCCGCTTTCGTCCGAAACCGTATACTACCTACGTAGCCCCCGACTCGACTTGGAAGAAACAAGACTCCAGCGCCGAACGTGGAGGTCACTGGAAAATTGTTGTACGTCGAAGAAGCGACTGTGGCCGATCGAATCGGCTTAGGGAGTAACTTTGTATGCCGCCGATGACGATCACCGAACGGATCCTGGCTCGCCACGCCGGCCGCGACGCGGTGCAGCCGGGAGACAACATCTGGGTCGATGCCGACATTCTGATGACCCACGACGTTTGCGGTCCGGGTACGATCGGCGTGTTTTACCAGAATTTCGGCCGGACGGCGAAAGTCTGGGACCGCGAGAAGGTGGTCATCATTCCCGATCACTACATTTTCACGGCCGACGCCATGGCCAATCGCAATGTCGCCATCCTGCGCGAGTTTGCC
>JANWVS010000277.1 GCA_025056835.1 Gemmataceae bacterium
GGGTGAATGGATGCCACACGTGCCGCTGGTCAAGTTCCCACAAACGCCGGTAGCTTTCCTCGGAGCGGTTCATGCGGGGAATTTCCATGATTTGCGCAATGCGGCAAGAAGCTGACGGATGTCGTCGGCGGTGCCCGTGAGGAATGACCAGGTGCGCGGGTCGACGTCGTAGAGACGCTGGTAATTCCGCAATTTCTCGGTCGTGTCGCGCTGCGGATCAAGCGTGATGGAAATCAAATGGAAGGAGTCTTTGAGACGCTCGTCTTTGGCGAGCGCTTCTTGCACTTTCCCCAGCCGGGCGGTTGTCGCCGGGCAAGTCCCGCTGCATGTCGTGAAGAAGAACGCCACCAACACGGCCTTGCCGCGAAACTGGCTCAACGTCACTGCTTGATTGTTGGCGTCGATCAATTGAAAATCGGGAGCCGACCGAATTACGGGCAAACGGCTAACCGACGGATCGACGACGGCAATCAGCACGGTCATGAGCAGTTGCATCATGCGCTTATTGTATGGGCTTGCCGGGCGGAACGTCGTGCCAATCGCGACCATCGAACGGCCGCGCATTGCGGCATGTCGCCGAGCAGAATTGGCAAGACGCACGACGCAACGCGACAACGGGCCTCGACGGCTGCGCTGGCAGCGAACAACTAATTGTTCATACCCAGATAGCGCTGCGTGCTGCCGCTGAAGCGTTGAGCGACGTCGACGGACGGAATACCGGTCATCGGTTGTCGAACAAAGGCCGCCGGCGGCAACGGGACATTGACGGCCAGACCGTCTAAACGAAGGTCGAGAGTGACTTTCGCCTCGGGCCAGCGCAGCTCCAGGCGGCGCGGCAAAAGGGCGTTGGTTGTCTTGTCGAGTTGCGCTTCGCTCACCGCGGCGCTACAAACCTCTCTGCCAGTGGCGTCGTCGAGCAGCAGATGCTCGACAACCTGGGGGCTTGGTGCTTTCTGCGGCGACCGTTTCATGACGATCACCTTGCGCATCGGCTTCCCTTGCGGCGACCGGACGCGCTCGATGAGTTTGAGCGTGTACTCGTCGTGTTCGAGTTCGTATTTCGAGGCAGGGCCAAACGGCCCCAGCCCGAGCGTTTCCATGATCCACTCGGGTTGGAACGGGAAAGGCAAGGCCGCCACCCGGCCTTCCTGCAAGTCCTGGTAGGAGCAATAGTATTGCGCCGGCTGCGGATCCTGGCTGCTCCACCACCAGAATTCCTGGTCGTTAGAACCGAGATCGACGACGCGTTTGCCCACCATGTCGGCACTCATGCGGAAGTTGCGGGGCTTTTGGATCATAAGTTTGCCGCTCATCGTGACCGGCACCACTCCTTGGCGAGCGGTGATGTGCAAGTCGTCGCTGCGGAGAGATTGGACGCGGCCGGCGTTGTCATTGAGATAGGCGACCAGCGCCTCGATGGACGGAGGCGGCCCCTTGATGGGACGGTCCAGGTCGCGGCGCAAGAAGCCCCAGTTGGCATTGGTGCAGCCGGCCACCGCCGCCAGCCAAGCACACGCCGACCACGTCCACACCGGCCGCATCATGAAGGCACCTGCTACCGTCAGCTCCAGCCCAGCACGCGGAAAACTTCGGCTTGGACCTCGGCCATTTGTTGCGGCGTCAGCTGCGGATTGACGACGAAGTAGCGTTGCCCGCTCCGCACGTGTTGCAATTCGAGCTTTTCGACGCCGTTTTCCTCAACCGTTTGTTCAAACCGTAACCGCTTGCGGCGGATCAGCAGCAACGCGACGACGTAACGAAAGTTCAGTCGACTCGGCTCGGTTTGATGCTCGAGGCGATGGAAACATTCTTCGAGCAAGTCGTCGTCGAAACGCGGCTTGACCGCTTCATCGGCCTTGGGGACGCGACCCGACCAGAAACTGAAGGCGCCCGGCGGCGGGCCGCGCCAGGCTTCGCTGGAAAAATCCAGCCGGATGAGCTGATCGCCCTGCTCCATCAGCGCGGTAAAGTAGCGTTCGCCGGGCCGGAGGTCGCGGCCTGTCGCACTACAGCGGCGCGTGTGCGGTTGGATCTGGTAGTCCGTCATCATCACCATCGTAGACTCGCCAGCGACGCCTCCGCAAGGGGACGGCTTCGGCGTCTTTGCGGGATTGTGGCGCGGCGATGCCGATTGTGCGGCGAAGGCAACCTGGGCAAATTGGTTACTTGCTCAAGAGCCGTTCCAGCTCATCCTCAATTTCCAACGGCACATGATAGCCCCAACCCGTGTGGGCAGCGCGGACCACGCCATCGCCATCGAGCAGCACCAGCCGCGGTGTGGCGTCGACACCAAAGGTCCGATGCATACCGCGGCCATCGCAAATGGCGAACGGCAATTGCAAATCGGCATGTTGCTGTCGGACCAAAGCCGTGTCCTGAGTCACGGCCATCGCCAGGATGGCCACCTTGTCGCCGTGAAGCTGGACCAGGTGTTTGGCAAAGCGAAGCACATCCAGCCCCGTCTTTTCCGTCGGCAAGTAGAAGCAAACGAGTACGGGCCGGCCCAAATAACGCGACAACCGCGCCGACTTCCCGCTGGTCAAATCGTTGACGACAAAATCGCTGATACGTCGCCCCGGCACCGCGGGGGCGGATGTCGTTGTCTCTTGGGAGGCCGGCTCCACGGGCAGCTTTCCCGCCTTGGCCGCTTCGAGCCGACTTTTGACGTGGTACACCGCCAGACGATACGGAGTCGTGGACGGATGATCGAGATAATGGCTGGCGCGCGTCAGCAAAGCATCGAGCTGCGGAACAGGCAGGGCGCTTTGCCGCAACAGCGCCGCGGCGTCGTCCTGCAAACGCTTGGCTTGCGCGATTTCTCGCTTGCGATCTTCAAAGAGCTGTCCGGGATAGCGAAAGCGATCTTTTAACTGGTAAATGATCGTGAAGCGTTGCGTCGGGTCGCGGCGGGCTGGGTCGCGCCGTTCGATAATGCGCTCGACCTTTTCCGCCACGCCGAGCTGGGGATGAAGCCAAAGCGTGTCGCGGCGCCGCCAGGCGGTCTGATCGGCCCGCGGCCGGTCCCAATCGGGCGACGACTGCTGGCCCAGGACTTTGATGCACGAAACAGCGCCGACCACTTCAACGCCGAGCACCTGCCAACTGCGTGGGGGCCGCGGTTCGTCGTTTACCTCCCATTGGCTGGTTTTCGTGAGCCGCTCGGGCGCTCCTTCCAAAAAACAACCCGTTTCAATCGTCGGAGGCCCGGTCAGCGGTAGCGGCGGAACAACCCCGACGGAATCGCGAAACCGACCCTGGGCATCCAGCCAACCGACTTCCAACCGGACGGACGACAGGTGCGATTTTTTGCGCGCCGGCTCCGAGTTGCCGTCGCCGGGGCTGATGGTTGTGAGCACGGCCAGGTGCCACGCGCGCGACGAACCATCGAGAACCAACAGCCGCGTGTCGAGGTGGAACGTGCGTTGAAATTGTACGTGGGGGACCAACGATTCTTCTTGGAACGTGCCCGAATAAACCAACTCCAAGCCGGGCGCCAGCTGCGGCGCAAGTTGCCACTCGGAGCGGCTCGTGGGCTGTCCTAGCAAACCGGCGCAAACGAACAGGTGGAGCGTGGTTTTCATGCGCATCCTGCGGGCCAAGGTTGCCGCGGCTCGTCCGTAAGCCCGGCGCGGCTGGGCGTTGGACCATGGGCCACGAGATTATAACAAAGCGTTGCGTTGTCACAAGCGAGGTTTTTGCCGTCGTCGCGAGCATGACTCGACTTACCTGAGCCACGCGTCTTGCCTGGTTTGACACCGACTGCGCCACCGAGTCCGTCATTGCTTCACGACTCCGGTCCGACTTGACCAGGCTTGGGATTCCCATGGTCGCAGCAAACACTTAAGCTATTAGGGAAGGGTGCGCGTATCGGCATCCAGAGTTCGAGCGAGGTGGTTGCGGTCCCGGTTGTTCTCGCGGCGACAGACTCGGACCAGCTTGCTAAAGCGTCATGGCGCACCTTGTCGTTTCCGTGGTGCCGCGGCAGGTCACGATGTTCAAACCTGGGGAGTCGGCGCGTGCTGTTCTTTTGGCTGGTACTGCTGATCGTGGCAGTGTCGCTGGTGGTGTTTCTTTGGGTCGGCACACTGTTTTTTCAGCGCTACATTTACACGGAGCCGACACGCGGGTTGTACTGGCAAGCGCCGGCTGCCGGCGCGGTCATGGGACTATTCTTCGCCGGCTGGTGCCTGCTGGTTGCCACGACACCCGGCGTCACCCCGACAGACAATCCTTATC
>JANWVS010000278.1 GCA_025056835.1 Gemmataceae bacterium
AGCCAAGTGCTGCTGTCGCGCTGAGGCGCTTCCCGTGTGGGCGTCGTTTATTGTTTCAATTCCATGGGCATGGGCGGCGGCGGCGGTGTGCGAACCTCGCCGGGCAACGGCGGCGGCGGCAGTTGGCTGTCGGTGGGTGGCGTGGGGGCTGGAGTGAGATTGAGCCGCTGCCGAACCGACTGAATCGTATAGTCAGGCGTCAAATAGTCCCAAGGCGGGTTGGGCAGCGGCCGGTGGCGAAAATCCATGGCCACCAAGGCCCAATCGTCCTGGGTCGGGAACAGGTACAACCGCGGCACACCCGCGGCGCTCGACCAAGCGAGCAGAAATTGACCCAACTCGGTTTTGTGCTTTCCTTGGTAAACACGAGCCGCGTCGAGCGGTCCCCCGCTGGCGCGGATTGGCACGATACTGCCTTTCTGATTAGGTTCCAAGAGTTCGTCCAAACGCATATGCGGCCACACGGACCATTGAGCCAGGCCAGTGACAACCGCGCGGAATGTGCTGGAATGGTGCCTTTGCATGAGCCGGAGATAACGAAGTTGCTGCTCGTAGGCTTCGTCCATCACGGCTTCATTGAATTTAGGGAAGCGAACGCAGGTCGTGAGCCACTGCGGCCAGGCGGCCTGGTAAAGGGCCAGCGACTGATCGGGATCCTCACTGCGAAGCCGCTGAGCCGAGTAAAAGTATTTGCGCGCCAGCACTGCCTGGCTGGTCATTTCCGCTTCGCATTGGTGGTAGTGGCCATTGAAGTTGGTGAGTCGGATCATCGAGTCCCGCAGGAAGAGCCGTTGGTGGTCCTTTAAGCCCTCCACCAGTTTGGGGTCGTTGACATTGGTGCCGAGCATCGAGAGCGAGACCGGTTCGCCGGGTTTGACGTTGAATTTGGCGCGGAAATACTCGGCGTTGCGCTGCATTTCTGCTTCCCGTTCCGGCGTATAGAGTTGTCCGGTTTCCAGACCGAACTTGCGATATGCCTCGAAGGCTCGTTTCCAGGCGGGGCCGGAATGGTACTTCGGATGTGTGCCGACACGAAATTCGCTGGTTCCAAGGAGGTCGCCGTCAAACCAGTCGCGGATGAGCCAGCCGTCGGCATCGAACCATCCCTCTTCCTGCATAACTTCGGCGACGTATTCTTGGGCACGCGCGGGGTAGCTGCGGAAGATCGGCGTGGACGGCGCCTTGGGGCGGCGGTACTTCGAGCGGTCGATTTTCCCTTCGTGTTGTGCTTCTTCCAACACGTCTTGATACGGCGGCGGGAGCGGTTGCTGAGCGTATTCAAACCAGGCGCGAGCCACGACGTGGACATCAAAACTCTCGTCGGTCAGTCCGAAATCCTCGAGCAGCGGATTAGGCGGGCTTTGACCGCGCTTGGACGGATCAGGAAGGATCGGGAATTGTTGGCGGAAGTCTGCCTTGAGGCGCGTCTCGACTTGGTCGGCGGAACCTGTGGGAGTTTCGAAGCGATTGGGCAGTTCGCGATTAGCGGTGAGAAATTCAACAATCTGTTCCGGATTGGCGTAGCCGAGATGTTCGCGCAAGCGCCGAACAAACCGGGGATAATCGCGGGCCAGCTTGGCGAGTTCTTGGAGGTTGACCGCTTTTCGGCCTTCCCGATCGACCGTCCAGAACCGCTGAGGATCGCGGCGTACCGGGTCGATGCAGCTCATGTCGAGCAGGGAGCGCATGCTGTACTTTTCATCGGCGTAGCCGAACTTGCCGAGATAGGCGATGCCGATGTAGTGGCGCAGGTCGGGTTGGCCGACACCGAGATCGTTGGGATCGCCCGGATTGATACCCTGTTCGTGGTTGCGGCGCTCGCCCTCGGCGAGGAGGTTAAGCCCGCGGCTGACATAGTAGTATTTGTCGTGGGGGCGATCGCATTCGACCGCGACGTTGTAGGCCAGGTTCCACCCTTGGTAGAGCCACGGGGTGATGAAATACGGTTGAAGTTTGGTAATGGCGCCGACGGTCAACTCCAAGCGATTCCATTCGTGCCGACGTTGCTCTTGAATGGCAATGTTCCAGAGAAAGGTGACCGTGATGCCGCGCGAGCCGATGAGCGACAGACGGACGGCGGTGCCAGTCAGGTCAGCCTTGCCGCGGGCTGCTTCCCGAAGGCGCAAGCGATCGGCCTCGGGTTTGATCAGGAAATGACGGTGCAGCAGCGAGACCGTGAAGAGCACCACGATCAAGGCGAGATAGATGAACTTCCTTTGGCGAACGCGTTGCGAAAAAGGATTGGCCATGGCAATCAACTGGGATTCGCAATCTCTCGGTATTTCATCAAGTAATACGCGAAGACCGCGCAGGGAAACAAAAAGCCAAGCATCGGCAAGACGGTCTCCATACACAACACGCTCAGGGCAATGTCGAAGCCGTTGCTGACGTAATTGTGGAGGTCGAAGCGCCAGACGTCGGGAATTAAACGGAGGAAAAAGACCCGGAGCAGCCACCGGATGGCCTCGTCGACGCCGCTGCGCAAGGTGGCGGCTGGGCTGTCGCCAAGGTCGACGACCTGGTTCTGCTTCAGGGCGATGCGCGTCAGCGATTCCAGCGGGCCGCCGCCGGGACTGCGATTTTCGGCGATCTCTTGAATATCGGCGACAAACAGGCCGGCGAGAACGATAAAGATCGTACACAGCCAGCTGATGACGCCGCTGAGATAAGCGCTGCACGTGACAGCAATGCCCAAAACCAGCATCAACAAACACCACAGGCCGACGATGCCTTTGATGTAGTTCAGCAAGAACGATTGCTCGGTGACGAGCAGATATAAATCGCGCCGCGCCGTGCCGAGCATTTGCTGGTTGGCTCCGCGTATGTCGAAATCCACACTGACGCCGACTTGAAACATCGGCGGCGCCGGCTCATTGCCGACGGCCTGTCGCGGCTCGGTTGTCTCTTTTTTCCGCAAATACTCGAACAGTGCTGCCGGAACGTCGTCGATCCGCTGGGTATGGTAATCGGTCACGTTGAATTTCGGTTTGACATACATGCCAAAATCGTGCAGTAACTTCAGACGGATGTCCGCAAGGGCCTTGTTCAAGGCGGCTCGGTCGCCGCCGTGCTTTTTGACTGCTGCCTCTTGCAGCTCATCGAACTTCGCGTCCATTTCCAGTTTGCGGCGCTCCAGGTCCATCGGTCGGATTCGACCGTCGGCGAAATAAAACGTGCAGAGGACGCCTTGGTTTTCGATTCCCTTGGTAAGACGGAAGATGTCGAAGCCGAACTCGAAGGCCACCGGTTTGCCGTCGGCTCCCACACTGTCCGGCAGCGTATCGAACGACCAGATGGCAAATTGGCGAGGCAGATTCGGCTGATTGACCTGCGGACCAGTGATGTAGCCGCGAATATCATACTCGCGGCCCACATTGTCGCCGCGGCGTTCCTTGGTGCCGATGTATTCCAGCCGGCCGTAGATCGGTACGCGAGCGCGGTAGCTTTCTTCGATGGATTCCGGGGTGAGGTTCCGCAACAGGTAGATCATACTCAAGGCCGTGACCAAGACCAGCCCCATGGTGATCAGGGCGGCGTAGCCCAGATAACGACCCAAGACAATTTCCAACTTCTCGACTGGTTTGGTGACGATCGTGTGGATCGCCTGGCTCTTGACGTCAGCGGGAATGCCCAACGACCCGATGAGACTGGTCGTCAGAATGAACAAGATGGTGATGACCAAGTAAAGAAAGTCGACGTAGTTGCGGATCTGGTCCTCCGGCTTGCCGGTGATGAACCAGCCGGCGAACAACAGCAACGGCACGATGGCGGCAAAGACGAGCACGACGCGGCTGCGAATCCCCTCCTTGAACCCCAACCGCGCCAGCGCCAGAATTCGTCCCCAGCGTAGGCCGCCGGCCAACAAGCGCAGCATCGGCGCTGCCACGACCACCAACGCCAAGGCACCTGCGGCCGTCAACAGCCAATCGCTCAACGTCGGCGGCGGTTGCGGAGGCGGGTTGGGATCGGCAGGGTCGACTGTCATCGGCGTGCTCGGCACGAGATTGTGGTAACGGCCGTCGCTCGACCAGTTCAGCAGCATGATGCCCAGGACAACACCGAACAGGCTCCAGGACAGCAACAACATTCCCGTGGCCAGGGGCGAAGCTTGCAACCGCCGCTTCTCGAGTTTGCGTCCCAGATAGGTGGCGGCAAACCAAACCAAAGCTGCCAGGGCCGCCAGCGTGCCCGCGTTTTGTGTCCAGGACATCAAGGCACGCGGCAAGTCCGCCCACT
>JANWVS010000279.1 GCA_025056835.1 Gemmataceae bacterium
CGGGTTATCTCGAAGGCCTCCGCGAATTGGCCGACCGGCATAAGTTGCTGCTGATTTTTGATGAAGTTCAGACCGGTATGGGCCGCACTGGCCGCTGGTACGGCTTTCAGAACTGGAAGGTGGAGCCAGACGCGATCACCTTGGCCAAGGCCTTAGCGGGAGGCGTGGCGGCCGGGGCCTTGATTGCCAAGCCGCCTTTCGCGGAAAAACTCGTTCCGGGCACGCACGCGGCGACGTTTGGCGGCAACCCGATCGCTTGCCGCGCCGCCCTGGCGACGATCGAGACGATCGCCCACGACCACCTGCTCGACCGCGCCCTCCATCTCGAGAGATTGTTTCGACAGCGAATCGAGGCGATGCAGCAACGCTGTCCGTTGATCCAAGAGATCCGGCTCAAGGGGGTGATGATCGGCATCGAATTGAGCTGCGACGGCACGGCGATCGTGGACCGCTGCCTCGACAAACAATTGTTGATTAATTGCACGCACGGCAATGTGCTTCGTCTGTTGCCGGCCCTCAATTTGACGGATGAAGAACTCCACGCCGGCTGCGACGTATTAGAGGAAGTGCTGCTGACACACCATCCGTGACGCTGCTAAGGGCACAGGCGGCCTCGCTTGTGCCGCTTGTGAATTCTTCATGCAGAACTGGGCTTCGGTGAGGCCGCCGGCGCCCGCGGAAGGTCGTGATGCGTCACTTTATCGACCTGCTGGATTGGGAGGGCAAAGAGCTGCGTCAGCTGCTTCAAGACGCCCTGCGCATGAAACGCGACCGTCGGCGCGGCAAGGACCATGTGCTCAAACCGCGGCGCGTGCTGGGGCTGATTTTCGAAAAGCCGTCATTGCGCACGCGCGTCAGCTTTCAAACGGCCATGGCCCACCTGGGGGGTGCCAGTGTCTTTCTCAGCCACCAGGAAGTGGGCTTAGGGCAGCGCGAAAGCCTTCCGGACGTGGCCCGGACCGTCAGTCAATTTGTTGACGCCGTCGTGCTGCGCACCTTTCATCACGCGACCGTCGTGCAGTTTGCCCAGCACGCTACCTGTCCGGTCATCAACGGCTTGTCGGACTATTACCACCCGTGTCAAGCCCTCGGCGATTTGCTGACGATGCGCGAGGCCTTGGGCACTCTCCGCGGCAAGACTCTGGTGTTCGTGGGCGACGGCAACAACGTCGCGCGATCGCTGGCGATCGGTTGCGCCAAGTTGGGCATGCGTTTCGTCTTGTCGGCTCCGGCCGGCTACCGATTTGATGCGGCATTCTTGGATACATTTCGCAAGCACGTTGCCAATGGTGCGCTCGAAGAGATTGGCGATCCCGCGGCAGCGGTCAGCCGTGCCGACGTCGTTTACACCGACGTATGGACGAGCATGGGACAGGAGGACGAAGCGGCCGCCCGGCGCGAGGCTTTTGCGGCTTACCAAGTCAATGCAGCGCTTTTGCAGCGGGCGCCGGCCCACGTTCGCTTTATGCACTGCCTACCGGCCCATCGCGGCGAGGAAGTGACCGACGAAGTCATCGACAGCCCGGCGAGTATTGTTTTTGCTCAAGCCGCCAATCGGTTGCACGCCCAAAAGTCGCTGCTGAAGTTTCTGCTCACCAGGGCCAAAGACTGAGCCATTTTCGCACCGACCAATCAATTGCCCTTGCGTTCGGCCTGAAAGCGGTAGCCGATGCCGCGAACCGTTTCGATCCGTTGACCGGCAACGCCCAATTTGCGGCGGAGCGCTTTGATGTGAACGTCGATCGTCCGCTCCAAAACGATGGTGTCGCCGACGGCGGATTCCATGAGGTCGTGGCGCGTAAAGGCACGGCCGACCTGCCGCATCATCGTTTCCAAAAGGCGAAACTCCGTGGGCGTCAGCTGGACTCGTTCGCCGTGGACGGAAACTTCGTGGCCGCGCTTGTCGATCTTAATTCCTCCAGCTTCGATAATATCGGACTCCAACTCCGGATTGGCAGCCCGTCGGAGTAAGACCTTAATCCGCTGCATCAACACCTTGACGCTAAACGGTTTGGTGACGTAATCGTCGGCGCCGACGGCGAAGCCAACGACTTGATCCGTTTCTTCGGCCTTGGCGGTGAGCATGATAATCGGCAGCTTGGCGGTCCGGGGCGAGGCCCGCAGTTCCCGGCAAATATCCAGGCCGCTCATGCCGGGAAGCATCAAATCGAGAATGATCAGGTCGGGCAAGCGCATCTGCGCTTTGCGCAAGCCCTCTCTTCCTTCCTTGGCCACGATGACTTCGTAACCTTCACGCTGAAGGTTGTAGGTCAGCACTTCAATCAGGGAAGGTTCGTCTTCGACGACAAGGATCTTGGTTTGGGCCATGGGCAGTCATTCAGCTGACACGCGGGGACGAGACGACCATATCACGAAAACGCCTCCGGATGGTGTCGGATGATTTTGCCGTCAACCAAGTACACGACATCCTCGGCGATGTTGGTGGCGTGGTCGGCGATCCGTTCCAGCTGCCGGGCCGCCGAAAACAGGTGCAAGCCCGGATCCACATGATCGGGGCTTTGTTTCATGTAACGGCTGATCTCATCGATAATGTCGCGATTGTACCGGTCGACTTCGTCGTCGAGCCGGCAGACACGCTTGGCCAAAGCGACGTCGAGTTTGACGAAAGCATCGAGACTGTCGCGAACCATCATGTTCGTCAAATCCGTCATTTGGCGAAACGCCATCGGCACCGGGATCGGCGGCAAATCGGTCAGCGACACCACGCGTTCGGCGATGTTGACGGCCAAGTCGGCCATGCGCTCGAGGTCGGTATTGATCTTCAACACCGCCGTCACGCGCCGCAGGTCCACCGCTACGGGAGCGTGCAGCGCCAGAATCTTCAAGCATTCTTCCTCGATCTTGTTCTCCTCGAGATCGATCGGGGTGTCGGATTCCATGATCGTCCGCGCCGTCCGCGAGTCGCCTTCGAACAGGGCGTTGATCGCCCGCTCCACCGTTTGCTCCACGGCCGATGCTAAAGCGAGGATCCGTCGCTGAAGATTTTCCAGATCACGATTTAAGTGAATCGACATGGAGTCCTTAACCGAATCGTCCCGTGATGTAGTCTTCGGTTTCTTTCTTTTCCGGCCGAGTGAACAACTGATCGGTCGGACCGACTTCCACCAACCGGCCTTGATAAAAAAACGCCGTCAAGTCTGACACCCGCGCGGCCTGTTGCATGTTGTGGGTGACGATAACGATCGTGTAATTGCGCTTCAAGTCGTAAATCAAGTCCTCGATCCGCTGAGTTGAAGCGGGATCCAACGCCGAAGCCGGTTCGTCCATCAACAACACTTCCGGTTCGGTGGCCAAGGCCCGGGCAATGCACAGGCGCTGCTGCTGGCCTCCCGAAAGCCCGAGGGCCGAGTCATGGAGGCGATCCTTCACTTCATCCCAGAGCGCGGCTCGCGTCAGACAGCGTTCGACGACTTCGGTGAGGTACCCCATGTGCCGAATGCCGGCGATACGGGGACCGTAGGCGACATTCTCAAAGATGCTTTTCGGGAAGG
This sequence comes from Gemmataceae bacterium, assembly GCA_025056835.1. Lineage (GTDB taxonomy): Bacteria > Planctomycetota > Planctomycetia > Gemmatales > Gemmataceae > JANWVS01. The sequence goes on from JANWVS010000279.1 coordinate 3,513, forward strand.
GATTGGACTTCTGAAAGACCATCCCCACCCGTTTGCGGAGCGACACCACGTCCATGTTGCGCGCATAGATTTCCTGTCCGCCGAGATAAATCTCCCCCTCGTGCCGCGTCCCTTCGATCAACTCGTTCATCCGATTGAGGCAGCGCAGGAACGTCGACTTGCCGCATCCCGACGGGCCAATGAGCGCCGTCACACTTCGCTCGGGTATCGACACGTTGACGTTGAAAAGCGCTTGTGAATTCGAATACCAGAAATTCAAGTTGCGCGTCACCAACTTCATCGGATGCACGTTCACGTTGGGCAGGGTCCGTCCCGCTTCTTGTCGATCGCTCATGATCTTAGCATAACCGACAACCACACTCACAGCACACCTCGACGCTGCTCTTTGCGACACACGCCAATGTCAAGTGTTTGGATGATTTCTCCAGGATCAACATAGAAACCAAATATGTAGATTATGTGAAGAACCGATTTATATTGCATTCGCCCCGCGCAAGCGGTCCAACAACCTCGCCACCCGATCGCGGATTTGATCGCGCACCAGGCGAAATTGATCTGACGGAAGACATTTCGGATCGGGAATGTCCCATTCTTCGCGCTGCCGCGCCCGCACTTGCGGACATGCGTCGCCGCACCCCATGCCGACGACGACATCAAATTCCACCGGGGGCAAAGCATCAAGTCCCTTGGAGAAGTGCTGCCGTAGATCGTACCCCAAC
>JANWVS010000027.1 GCA_025056835.1 Gemmataceae bacterium
GAACGTCTCCATGACCTCCGTCAATTGCTCCAGGGCATCGAGATCGTCCGGCGCCAACGTGAGGTACTGGTGCAGATAGGCCAAGCCGACCGCGGAGCGGCCTTCTTCGAGGGCTTTTTGGCCGCGCTGGAGCAAGTAGTGGGCGTTGCGGCGGACTTGGTAGGCGTGCCAGGCGTGCACGACCACGGCCAGCACCGCCAACGTGCCGATCGTCCACAGCAGGAGGCGCACATTGACTCGTCGAGCCATCAAAGAATTATAGGCCACGAAGCGGTGTCTCGCTGCCGAGCAGGCGCCGAGGGGGCCTGCCGACAAAAAAAGCCCTGATCGGCTGGATCAGGGCTTGGTGCTGCCCGAGGGGGGTCGATGGTTGTTCAGACAGGGACGAGCGTTTTGCGGCGAGCCAGCCACCAGAAGCCCGGCAGGCCGAGCAAGCCCAGCAGCAGGGTCCCGGGTTCCGGAATGACGCAGCCGTTGCCATTGCCGCCATTGCCGCCGTTGCCGCCCATTTGGAACATCTTCTGCAATTGGGCCTGGAGCTGGGCCTGCAACTGCAAGGCGGTCAAGGCGTTGATGTTGGTGTTGTTGATCGTGGGGGCATCGGTTTGTTCCTGGCCCTGGCCCCCTCCGCCCCAGCCGCCGCCTTGCATGCCGCCGCCAAACATCCCGGGGCGAGCCATGCCCAAGGCGCCGGCCGGGATGACTCCCATACCACCGCCGCCGGAGCCGCCGGCATAACCGGTGACACCGCCGCCGACCACGGGGGTCAGGACGCCGCCGCCGGGGGGCGCCGGAGCTTCGAAGGCGCTGGGCCGGGGGCTGGGAATGTTGACGCCGACCGCCGCCGCCACGCTTGCGGCTGCCTCACCGACGGCCGGCCCTCGATCCGCCACCAAGCGGAATTCGCTCTCAAGGTCCGCCGGTGCCATTGCGGCTTCTTCGCTGTCCTTAATGCGGATCGGCTGATCGATCGGCGGCGCGTCGGAGGTGAAGCCGAAGATGACGCTGTGCTCCCCTTCCGCAATCATCGGCACGTTCTTCCAGTCAACCCGGAAGATGCCGCGAATCGGCTCGCCGCCGGTGCGCTCGTAATCCATGGGCGTGATCGGCAGGTCGGCATAGATGAGCTGCACGAAATCGGGGCGCCGGCCGCCGTGCATTCCGCGTTCTTTGAGCGCCACTGCACGGACGCCCGTGATGCGGTCTTTGGTCAACGGCAGGCTTTCGGCAATGCCGACCTTGTCGTTGTCCACCTTAAAGGCCAGTTTGCGATCATGGTCGATGCGGCGAGAGACGGCGCCGGGACGATAATCCTTGTCCGGCAAAGTCGCACTGATCAGGGGGCTGCTGCTCGCCACGACGCGCAGGCCTTGGGCCTTTTGCAGGTTTTTGTCGAAGGTTCGTAAGGAAAAGCCGGCGTCGGTGAAGTAGCCCCACGACGTGATCTGTCGGGGATCAATGACCAGCCGCAGCGAAAAGGAGGCGATGTCCTCGGTCAGTTTCCGGTTTTCGTTTGCCGGCCGCAGAGCGACGCCAATCTCCCCGGTCTTGGTCGGACGATTCAGCTTCGGATCGTGGACAGCCCGATCATTGACGACTTGATAGAGGTACAGATACTCGGCTTCGGTGTCGAGATGGGGCGAGACGCCGCGGCGAATGTTTTCACCCTCGACGAAGTGGGAATCGAAGTTGGGACCGATCCCCCAGCTGTCGCCCAGGCGCCCCACCCGGCGGAAGACGGCGTAGTAGACCGTTCCCCCCAGGATTTTCCCGCCGGAGTCTTGCAAGTTGGGTCCCAAGGGCGTGCCGGGGGTGACGTAACCTGCCGTCACCAAGTTCGCCGGCCGCACGTAGTCGAGCGGTTCAAACTTCTTGGCCTCTTCGAGCTTTTTGTCCTGCGCGCGCGACGCGTCGGAGACCGCGGCTAGGACACAGACGCTCGCCACAAAAATCCGCCACCACGCTCGTTGACACAGGATTCGGCTCATACACAGACTCGGGTTGCTAGGAAATTCCAGGGTGTTCCGCTACCACCGCTGTATGCAATTTATATGCCGACGGCTCGCGAATCGACGACCGGCTGCCGACAACCGCCGTTTTAGCTGCTTTCAGCGTCAGCTGCCCGAGCGGCCCCTCGCGCCGCCGCCTGGCCGATCGTTCCTCTCCGCACGCCGGCTTTACAACGCGCGCTAACCTTGGTTAACAGCCTTTTCCGCCTCCACCGGGTTGCGCAACACGCCGATGCCTTCGATCTCGCAGACCACTTCGTCGCCGGGACGCAAGTAAATCGGCGGCTTGCGCGCATGGCCGACTCCCTCCGGCGTGCCGGTGACGATCAAGTCGCCAGGCTCGAGCGTGATGAAGTCGGACAGGATGGAAATCAAGGCAGCGACCGGAAAAATCATTTGGGCCGTCGAGGCATCTTGCATCACCTTGCCGTTCACCCGCAACGACAGGCGAAGCTTTTGCGGATCCGGCACGGCGGTCGCCGCACGCACACACGGACCGACCGGCAAAAACGTATCGTGCCACTTGCCGTGCAGCCAGTCGAAGTAGCGGTCCTTCTCCCGCGGTTTGCGCTTGGGGTTGATCTGGAACCGGCGGTCGGAGACGTCGTTGCAAATCGTGTAGCCGGCGACGCAGCTGAGGGCCTCTTTTTCAGTAACGTGCCGGGCCTTTCGCCCGATGACGACCCCGAGTTCCACCTCCCAATCGATGTGATGCGGCGATACGCGCGGAAGGACGATCGGAGCACCCGGATCGGTCAGGGTGGTGCTGGGCGGCTTCCAGAAGAAATAGGGAAAGGTCTCGGCGCGCTCCACCGCCTGACCGCCTCCTTCGATGATATGGGCCGCGTAGTTGCCCGCCAGAAGAATGACCTTTTTCGGCTCCGGGATCGGCACGCGCAGCCGCGCTTCCTTGGTCGGTCGGCTCAGTCGGCGTTGCTCGGCCGCCGGCAGCTTGCGGAAAGTTTCCGCAAATTGTTGCACGGCCTGCCAATTGCGGCCGTTGGGCGGCAGATAATCGAGCACATTGTTGGATGGGGCCGGCAGCGGCACCATCAACTCCGCGGCCGTGCGATGGATGGGCACGAGGCTGTCGTCGTTGTAGATCGCCACCTCCACGTTACCGTTGTGTTGATACCGGCACAGTCGCATCAGCTCACCTCCGCCTGCGGGCCCGATGGACACTTCCGTAATTGTATCCCGGCGACTCCGTCGCCAGGAAAAATACTCCCTCGCCAGGAAAAATACTCCCTCGCCGGGAAAAATATCGGAGCCGGCGTCGGCGGCAAAGGCCGCACGGCGGGTTGGGGGGCCGAGGAGAGGGTACGCGGCGGCCCGCCACCGAGCAGCGGGCTACTTATAGGGGCATTGTGGACAAAGGCACCCCAAGAGTATTTCGATACACCCGCTCGGTCGGCGACAAGCCGGGCGAATTGACAAGCCGGTTGACGTCGGGTAAGCTGAAGTGGCTTTTCGAAGCAAAGGCAGGCATGGGTCGTTTCGTCCACAGCGATTACGTCGAACTGACGATGCACTTCCGGTGCAACCTCAAGTGCGAACATTGCATGATTGAGGGCACCATGGATTGGCTGGAGCCGGAGTCCATCGCCCGTTTGCGCCAGGTCATTGAGTACAATCTCCGCGCGCGTCAATGGCGCGGCCTGATCCTGACTGGGGCCGAGATCACCCTTCGCAAGGACCTGCCCGAACTTGCCCGTCTCGCCCGGGCCAACGGCTTCGAGCACGTTCGCATCCAGACGCACGGCATGCGCCTGGCCGAGAAGCCGTACCTGCAAGAATTGATTGATGCCGGGGTGGACGAGTTCTTCGTCAGCGTGGCCGGGTCCGACGCCGCCACGCACGACGCGATCACCACCGTTGCCGGTTCCTACGACAAGACACGGCGCGGCCTGGAGAACCTCGACGCCTATCCGCACGTCATGGTGATCACGAACACCGTCGTCACCAAGCGCAGCTATCAACTGCTCCCCGGCGTCGTGGAGGCGCTCGCCCATCTGAAGCGGCTCGTGCAGATGGAATTCTGGAATTATTGGCCGATGACCGAGAGCGATGAGAAAGACCTGTGCGTTTCGCATCTCGACGTGCTGCCCTATCTGCGCGAGGCGATTCATCGCGCCTGGGCACTTGGCCGCGAGGTCGAAGTCAAGAACTTTCCCGAGTGCCTGCTCGGCCCGGATCGTCGTGCCCTGGACAATCGCCAGCCGAAACTGCTCATCGATCCGGCGTTCTGGCAGGAGTTTCGCCGCAACGGCTTCGAGCAGTGCGTCCACCGGGCGACGTGCGGTTACGAGCACTGTCTGGGGCTGAACTCGGCATATATTCAGAAGTTCGGCTGGCAGGCCGAGGCGCTGACGCCGTTTCCGCCGCGGCACCGTTCAACCCTGCCTGCCGGCGACCGCGTGGCGTTGCCAGTCGTCGCCCGGGGCGTTTAGGTGTGCCGATGGACGTACCCGAGCGGGCCAACTGCCACGCCAGCTTGCTGTGGCAACTGGTCGAAGACCTGCACGTGCGTTACGCGCACGAGCGGTCCGTGCGCCTTTGCCCCGGGGCGGTGCTCGCCAATCGTCTGCTGCTGACTTTGAGCAAAGCGGAGCTGGGCGAAGGACCGCGGGAAGCCATCCTGCCGATCTGCCGGCGTCTGTCGATGCCCGCCGCGGCCCTGGATGCGGTCGAGCGCCAGCTCGCCGCCGCCAAGTTCATCCACTTCGGCTTCGAGGAGAACCGGCACGGCTGCCTGTTTAAGCTTTATCTCGAATTCGGCTTCAACCCCCAGGCGCCCGGCAAGGAAGTGCTGCTGCACCGTGCGTTCAAATGGGAAGTCGGCGGCGGCGGGCTCGTCGAAACGAAATATGTCTGGTACCCGGGTTTGTCGGTCGCCGCGATCGAGGAACGACTCCAGCACGTGTACCGGGGAACGGGACCGTCGCTGGAGACGGCTTGTGCCATCGTTCGGCTGGCCGGGGCGCGTGCCAAGCATGATCTCAGCTATCTTGAGGTGAACGAGGAGGCCAACGCCCGCCGCTCGTTCGATCTCAACGTGTACGACGTCGGCCTGCGCATCCAGGACCTGGAGCCGTGGCTGCGGGCGATGTGCGACCAGTTCGGCATCGCCTGGCACGACTTTGCCCCGCTCTACGACGCGATTCATGAGCGCCGGTTCGGGCATCTGGCGGGGGGGACGCATCGCGGCGGCGAGGACTTCTTCAACCTCTATTACGGCGTGGAGTGGCGCGAAGCCAAGGGGCGTACCGTGCGGACCGGCTGGGACAAAGGCGCCATGAAACGGTTGGAGACGACGACCGATCAGGACCAGTACTACAACTACTGCTGGTGGCCGTACCTTCCCGTCGCCCCCACGGAAAACAAATGGCGGGCAGAAAGCCTCCTGCGGCATTCGTTCGAGGCGGCGGGGCTGGACGAGCGGGCCGGGCTGCTCGTAGAAACGATCCAGCAGGACATTGGCCGCTTCCGCACGGTCTGGGGGGTGAAATGGTTGCCGGCCCAGCCGACTCCCTCGGACCTGCCGGCCGGCGCTGCCGTTGGCGGCCGGCTTGGCTGGGAGTACTACTTTTACGACTATCAGCGGCGGCAGCGCACAGTGTCGATCACGCGCGTGCTGGAGACGATTCGAGCCTTGCTGCCCTGCGGCGTGCGGGTGAACGAAAACCTCCCCTACTTCATGTTTTCCCTCGACATTTCCGCCGAGCTGTTGTCGGGCGACAAGCGGCTCGACGTGGTCCACATGTACCTGGGCAACCCGGGCAGCAAGGTATCGTCGGGAGTTGCCTACGCCATGACCGAAACAGGCCACACGCTGGAGAATTTCTATTTCTTCTTCGACGCCCAGCGCGATCTGCGCGAAGCGGCGGAGAAGCTATACTGCTCGTCCCACGTCGATGCCGACCTTATCGACGTGGATCGGCTGCTGATTCCCGAGCTGCGCGACTGCCACACCATCTGCATCGCCAACAAGCAGAAGAACGACACGGTGTACTTCTCCGGCGTGAACGTCGATCAGTTCATCTTTTTCCTGAAAATGCTGCATTATCCTCGGGAAATCATTGAGTTTGTCGAGGACAACCGCGGCAAGCTGGATCACCTTCTCTACGACGTGGGTTTCGACTTTGTCGCACGGGGCGCCGACGTGCAGTACGTCAAGAGCGGTTACTACGGTGTGTTTTGAAGGCAACGGCGGCCCCTTTCGGCGGTTCGGCAGCGCGATCGTCTCGACCGACGGCTGTGCGGCGTCGGTAGCGGCTGCCTCCGGCCGACAAGGCCGAACGCATCGCCAGCCGGCCGCCTTGGGCCGCTTCGGCTGCTCGGGCTTTACACCTCGGGCCGATGCAGGCGTTTGATCAACTCTTGATGGGGCGGCAGGAGCGGCAGCCATTGTTCGTTTTGGGCCCGCATCTTGCCGAGGATATCGCAAACTTGCGTGAAATCGAGGGCATCGGCGGCAAGGGGAATGCGGCGCGGCAAGCGGCCATTGCCGGCAAAGACGTGGTGGTAGCTCATTTCCGGGACCACCCGCAGCGCTTCGGCCGGTACGGCGCCGTGTTCATCGTGCAAGGCCCACAGGCGTTGGAGGGAGTCGGGCACGGCGACGGCTCGGCAGTCGCGCCAGAACGGCTCCTCGTCGCGGTCGGAAAGGAGATAATGCAACAAGGTGAAATCGCGGACGGTGTCGTAGCTTTCTTGCATGCGCCGATTGTGCAGGTCGGCCAACAAGGGCTGACAGGAGGCATCCGGAAACGATTCGACCAGCGATTCCAGGGAGTGGACGAGCAGTAGGAATTGGCTCCAGACCAGGGGTTCGATCGAGCCGGCTGCGGGCCCCAAGGCGACGCAGTTGCCGACCCAGCAATGCCGCCGTCGGCCGACGCGCAGCGGCATGAAGCGCGGCTCGCCGGTGGACGCCTTTTTCTGAGTCGCTTCGGCGAGCAGGGCACGCACGGCGGCGTCGTCGCCGGTATGGGCGCTCGAGTAGTAATAGGTGCAGGCGGTGCGATGGCTGAGCGGGAACTGCTCCACCCAGCCGGCCGGAAAAGCGCAGCTCTGCACGAACGGGGGCATTTCCGTGTCGCGCGGCTTGGGCAAGAGCACGGCGCGATCGCACAGCAGCCAGGGGGACCAGGAAACCCACGGGTCGCCAAGCTCTTTTTCCACGACCACCCCGTCGTTCGTGCAATCGAGGTAAAGGTCGGCGGCCAAGGCCCGCCCACTCTTGGTTTCGAGCTTGTCGATTCGTCCGTCAGCGCCGCGAATGACTTTCTTCACGTCGTCGAACAGATGATTCACACCTTCGGCTGTCGCCAGCTCGCGAAAAAGATCGGCCAGGGCGGCGGGGTCCAGGTGCAGGCCGTACTCGCCGCGCTCCATGATGGGTGAGGAAGATTTTACGTCCCGCGGCGCCTTGTGCTGCTCGGCGGCGAGGGCCTGAAGCGAGTATGACCAATACGCTCGTTCGCCGCGCCCCGCGCGGAGGCTCTTGAGCCAGAAGGGGAACAGGTCGATGTCGTTGATCTTGCCGCCGCACAGGCCGAAGGGGTGCCAGTACGACGGCTCGTGACGGCGCCAGTTGCTGAAGCGCGTGCCGAGCCGATACGTGGCCGAGGTTTGCTTGACAAGCACGTTTTCGTTGATCTGAAGCTTCCGCACCATTTGAATGAGCGCCGGGTCGCTCGCCGAGCCGACGCCGCTGGTGCCGAGCTTGACCGATTCCATGAGCGTGACCGTGGCCCCGAGCGGCTTGAGCAGGCGATTCAAGTACGCAGCCGCCATCCAGCCGGCCGGACCGCCGCCAACGATCACCAAGCGCTTTACCGGACCTTCGGCCATGGGGACCTTTTTTACTGTTCGGCCGCTCGCCTGGCAGGCTCCCGGCCGCAAGTTCGCGGTTGTCGCAAGAATGGTAGAACCGCTACGATCGGCAACACCGGGATGCCTCGTTCGTTGAGAAACCAGGAATTTTAGCGAGATCTTAACTTGTGTTCGCTTAAGTTAGCAAGTAAAATCGAGTCACTTTGGCGGAACCTTTCCGCGCCATACCAAGGCATGCTTTCCCGTCCACGGAACCAGGGGTGTCGTTCCGACTCGCGAAGCTGCCGTGCGTGACACGCACCAGCCCAGGCCGTTTCCTTTTTTGGTAAGCACTGTCGGGTTTGACGCGGAAAGAAGTGTGAATTGCTTCTCATGCGCGCCGCTCCACGGCCGCCGCCCGTCGTCCGTGGCAGCAACTGAGGATCTGCATCATGGCCTTTTGGAAGTTTGCCTGGTTACGGCAATTGATTCAAGGGCGTAAGCCCAAGGGGCCCGCGCGCCGCAAGCGCCGCGATCCGCTCCTGCTCGAACATCTCGAACACCGGCTCGCGCCGGCGGACGGGCGGTGGTTGTTCACAGCGACGGCGCCGGCATCGCTCACGCTGCGACTGGCCGACGATCAGCTCCAGATCGTCGACGAGTTGGACCAGGTTCTGGCCGCGCGCGAATGGTTCAGCACCAGCCAAGTGACCATTGCCGGCAACGGCCACGACGTCGCCTTACGGATCGATGTCAGTTTCCCGCGCTTGCCCGGCGGCGTTCTTTTTGACGGCGGGTCCGGCCTCAACCACCTTATCGGGCCGGACGGGGTCAACGTCGAATGGCACATTACCGGGCCGGACAGCGGTTTCATCCAAGGGTTGATCGATTTCTACGGCGTCGAGAACCTCACGGGGGGCGTCGACAACGAAGACACGTTCATCGTTGCCGGCGGCGGCAGCATCAGCGGGCGCGTCGAAGGCGGCGACCGTGGCTTCGATACCGTCCGTTTCACGGGCCAATACTCCAGCATCGGCTACCGCGTTACCGACTTCGACTCCGGCATCATCTCCCTGGACGGCGTGGTGTTCTACTACGACGGCATGGAGCCGATTCAGTTCACCCAGGCCACCGAGACCTTCACCTATGAAGGCACTGCCGGCGACGACACGATCATCGTCAGCGACATCCCTGATGTCGGCTCGCTGCGGATGCAGATTTCCGGTACGGGAGAGCTGGTGCAGTTCGCCAATCCGACCGAGGCTTTGATTATCAAGGGCAGGAACGGATCCGACACGATTACGGTCCACTCCGTTGACCCGGAATTTGCCGCGGAGCTGAAGATTTACGGCAATCACGGCGACGCGCCGCAGCCCCTGGAAGACGGCGGCACGGACACGGTGACCTTTGCCGGCAACGTGGACACGAAAGGGGCGTATCTCGAGGTGTTTGCCGACCACATTACGGTCAACGACAACGTGACACTGTCGACGCGCACGACGGATCCGGACGGCGAATCGTCGGATATCGTGTTCCGGGCGCGGCGTTTCAATGTTCCGGAGATACAGAACCTGTCGCCGCTCATTGTGCAGACGAAGGTCACGTCGGTTACCATCGGGGCGGGAGCGGTGCTCCGGGCGGCGAGCATTTACCTCTATTCGCAATCGGAGGACCGCAGCCTGGCCCAGCTTCTCGGCATCGACCGCCGCGTCGACAACTTGATCATTCAGCCGCTCACGAGCAAGGTGACGGACCTGCTGGCGCTACCCGCCAAGGTGCTGCTCAAGGCAGCGGAGGCGTCCATTAGCATCAACGCCGGGGCCCAACTTCTCGGCGAAGGACTGGTCGGACTCTATGCCTCGGCCGCCACGACGTCCGACGGGGTGGCCAAGAGCGTTTTGGGCAGCGTCGGTTTCGCCCAGGCGCAGTCCACGTCGACGGTAACGATCGGCCCCGACGTCGTCATCGACTCAGGCGACGCCGTCGTCATCACCTCGGCGGCCAATGCCGAGGCCAAAATGAGCACCAAAACGGCGCGCAACTTGGGGGACGTCCCCGGCGGCAACGCGACGCAGATTTCGGTATCGATGGCCGTCACCAACGCCGAGGCGACGTCACACATCAACGTGCATGCCACGGCCACCATCACGGCCGCCAAGACGGCCAATATCCGCTCCACCGGCGACATCGCCTCCGAGGCCGAAGCCGAAGCGGGCGTCTTCGCCGACGGAACCGCCGCCTTGTCCATGGCCATTGAACTTTCCAAGGCGGACATTCAGACCACGGTCAACGGCAGAGTGACGGCCAACATGGAGACTTCGCAATCCAAAGTGGCCGGCGCCACGGTCACCATGACTCCGCTCGTCAAGCTCGAGTTCGATCCCACCGAGACCGATCCGACGAAGCCAGGCTACATCGACTTTGAGAACAACACCATCAACGTCGGTCATACCACGCTGGTGACCGAGGATACGGTGACGTATCAAAACCGCCGCGGCAACAGCATCGGCAACCTGGTAGACGGGCAGGAATACGTCGTCATTTCGGTTCCCGACGATCCCAACACCGAATTCAACGAATCGTGGCTCATCAAGCTCGCCCTCACCGAGCAAAAGGCGATCGACGGCGAGGAGATCGACCTCACTCCCGGCTTCCCGGCCGTCGCCGTCAACACGAAATACTTCGACGGCGACGACGTGGACGGCGAGCGGAACACGATCACGCTCGACAACCCCGCCTTCACCGGGGCGGGAACGCTCGATTTCTCCCTGCGGGGTTCGACGTTCGAGCTGGGCCAGGCGGTCGTTTTCCGCCAGGGGAACGGGCCTGCGATTCCCGGGTTGGTGGACGGCGGCACCTATTACATCATCACCGGCGTCAACG
>JANWVS010000280.1 GCA_025056835.1 Gemmataceae bacterium
TTGCTCCAGGTTCCCAACCTGCGCACCAAATATCTCCAGTATGTGCGAACGATCGCCGAGAAAGACCTTGATTGGCGGCGCCTCGGACCGATCGTGGCCGGCTACCGTGCCCTGATCGAAAAAGAAATCGAACTGGACACGCGGAAGCTCAGTTCGCTGGCGGAGTTTCGAGCGGCCGTCGCCGACAGCGCTGGTCCGGACCAAGCACCGCCGCCCTTTGCCAAGGGGGGCGTGTCGCTCAAGGCGTTCGCCGACGGACGCCGCGCCTACCTGTTGAATCACCCGGAAATTCGCAAGCTCGCTGCTGCCGCCGAACAGAAAGGAGCCGGCGAATGATGCTGCACGATCCGCAGGTGCCGCGCGACAACGTCTCACCGGCGCTGGTAAGCGGCGCCGCCGCTGCCTTTGAGCTGAAATTCCTGGTCGAGCCGGAGTTGGCGGAACAGATCGAGCTTTGGGCCCGGCGGTATCTTACGCCCGATCCGCACGGCGATCCGGCGCTCGGCGGCGCCTATCGCCTGCACAATCTCTATCTCGACACGCCGGCGCTGGACATCTTTCGCCGGCTGCCGGGCCAACGCAGCCGCAAGTTTCGCCTCCGCCGCTACGGTGCCGATGTCGCCGTGTACCTGGAACGCAAGACCAAACGTCGAGACCGGGTGCGAAAACGTCGGACCGCCGTGGCCGAAGGCGACCTGGAGCGCTTCCACGCGCCGACGACCGATCCTGACTGGAGCGGCGCCTGGTTTCATCGCCTGGTTCACGCTCGGCGGCTGCAACCGGCTTGCCGGATCACCTACGACCGTGTGGCCCTCGTCGGCGGAAGCGACCAAGGCCCGTTGCGGCTCACCTTCGACCGCAACCTTCGCGCCGTACCGTGCCGAAGCTGGCACGTCGCCGACGCCGGCGCGGGCATCGCGCTGGTGCCGGACCGGGTGATCGTCGAGTTGAAATATCGGACGTGCGTGCCGGCGCTGTTCAAACAGCTCATCACCGCTTTCCGCTTGCAGCCGCGATCGGCGTCGAAGTATCGCCTGGCGATGGCGGCGTGGCACGCCCCGACGGTCGGGACCGCTGATTCGCTCTCGGAGACTGGTTGATGCCCGAGTGGTTCTGGCATTCCTTCAACGCCGGCCAGCCGCTCGTGCTGAGCGAGCTGGTCTACCATCTCCTTACGGCCTTCGTTCTCGGCGCCGCCGTCGCCGGCATTCACTGGGCGACGCGCCGCCGCGACGTGCCGCCGACGGCGTCTCTTCTGGCCACGCTCGTGCTGCTGTCGATCTTGATTGCCATGCTCACGAAGGTTATCGGCGATAATGCCGCCCGCGCCTTCAGCCTCGCCGGCGTACTTGCGATCGTCCGCTTCCGCACGGTCGTCGAGGATAGCCGCGACACGGCGTTCGTCATTTTCGCCGTCATCGTCGGCATGGCCGTCGGCGCTAACTACATCGCCGTGGCCTTGGTCGGCATCGTCGTGGCGGGCCTGGCTGCCGCGGTGGTACGGCCGTGGAACGACGGCGGCAATGATCGCGACTGGCACCTGACCGTCCGCGTGGGCATCGGCGACGACCGCGGACCGCTGGAAGCCGCCTTGGCCCGGTACGTCCTCAGCCTGCGCCCCCTGGCTGCGGCCACCGGTCGTCAGGGGGCTGCCTTGGACCTCACCTATCGAATTCGCCTGCTTCCCGAGACCACGCCGACCGCCCTCGTGGCCGACCTCAATCGTGTTGTCGGCGTGCAACAGGTCGAGCTGCGGCGACCGGTGGAGTAATCGTGCGTCTTCTTTTCGCCTCACCGTGTCCGAAAAGCCGGTACCACGCCAACCGCCGGGGCGAATGCCTTGACGCGGACCGATGCTTGGACGGTCGTCGTCCGAAAGCGTAGTTTGACGTGGAGCGCTTTGCGGCAAGCGCCGTCGCAGCGCAGGTTTGAGTTCCGTGGGGTTCATCACATGGGTGTCATGGCCTGGGTCGTAGGTTTGACGAGCAGTGCGGCCGTCGTAAGCATCGGACAAGACGTCGTCAGGCCGTTTCCCCACCGTGTGCAAGAAATCGAGACGAAGCTCAGCATCGGCTATGCGGTGTTGCTGGTCGATGTCAACGCCGACGGCAAGAACGACATCGTCGTTGTCGACACCACCCGCGTTGTGTGGTACGAAAACCCCACCTGGAAACTGCGGACCATTATCCAAGGCGGCACCAAGCCGGACAACGTCTGCATCGACGCCTACGACATCGACGGCGACGGCCAACTCGATTTCGCCCTCGGCGCCGACTGGAAGCCTTTCAACACGCAAAGCGGCGGCACGCTGCAATGGCTCAAGCGCGGCCGAACTCTCGACGAACCCTGGTCGATTTACCCCATCGACATGGAACCAACCGTGCATCGCATCCGTTTTGCCGATATCGACGGCCACGGTAAGAAGGCCCTCATCTCGGTACCGCTCATGGGCCGCGGCAGCACCGCCAAAAACAACTGGCAAGACGGCGAACCGGTGCGCATCACCGCCTACCGCATCCCCAAGGACCCGACCCGCGACCGCTGGCAGCCTGAAGTCCTCGACCACGGCCTGCGCGTCATTCACAATTTCTGGCCGATCCCCGCGGCGGACCGCCGAGGTATGGACCTTCTCACCGCCAGCTACGAAGGCGTCCACCGGTTGGCGCGGATCAACGGCCAATGGACACGGACGCAACTGGGCCTCGGCAACCAGGACAACCCCAAGGGGAAGCGCGGCAGCAGCGAGATCAAGCTCGGCACGCTCCGCAGCGGGAAAAAGGTGATCGCGACCATCGAACCATGGCACGGCGACCAGGTCGTCGTTTACACCGAGCCGCGCACCGCCGCCGCCCTTTGGGACCGGCACGTCATCGACGACGAGCTGCAATGGGGCCATGCCGTCTCGTTTGCCGACCTCGACGGCGACGGCGGCGACGAACTGATCATCGGCGTCCGCGACGACGGCGGCAAGGTCCGTCGCGGTGTCCGCGTCTACCAGGCCCTCGACGACCGCGGCGCACAATGGACGCGGCAATTGGTCGAAGTCGGCGGAGTTGCCGTGGAAGACCTGGCCGTCGCCGATCTCGACGGCGATGGCAAAAACGACATCGTTGCCGTCGGCCGCCAAACCAAGAACGTGCGCATCTATTGGAACGAGCGGCGGTAAGCGCCGCGGCTCGCCCGTGCGGTTGCGCGTTGGCGTTCGTTCTCCGACGCAAATCGCCGTCCGGCGCGCCGCCTGATCCTCCGCCTTGGCCCAGCGCCGACGCCGCGGCGTATTGTGGCGCTGCGGCGGCGACGTAGAATGATCTCGGTTCGCTTTCATCGCTAAGGAACGTTTCGATGCCGCTCAAGCAACGCCTGCTCACCCCCGGCCCGACGCCCGTGCCGGAAGAAACCCTCCTCGAACTGGCTCAGCCGATGATCTTTCATCGCACGCCCGAGTTTCGCCAACTGCTGGGGGAAGTGCTCCGCGACCTGAAAGTCGTCTTTGCTACCAAAAACGAGATCGTTCCCCTGACCAGCTCGGGCACGGGGGCGATGGAGGCCGCCTTGGTCAACGCCGTCCCACCGGGCAAGAAAATCATCTGCCTCATCGCCGGCCGTTTTGGCGAGCGCTGGAAGAATATCGCCCAGGCCTATGGCATCGAAACCGCGGCGGTGACCGTACCGTTGGGTCGGGCGGTGTCGCCGGAGATGCTGCGCCAGGCCTTGGCCGCCCATCCGGACGCCGTCGCCGTTTGCGCTACCCTGAGCGAGACCTCGACCGGTATCGGCCACGACATCGCGGCCTTTGGCCAACTCGTGGCCCCGACGCCGGCCCTTTTGCTGGTGGACGCCGTCAGCGGCTTGGGGGCGATGGAGTGCCGCACCGACGCCTGGCAGATCGACCTGTGCTGCACCGGCTCGCAAAAGGCGCTCATGATGCCGCCCGGACTGGCGTTTGTCGCCGTCAGCGACAAGGCCTGGAAAGCGATCGACGCCAACCCGGCGCCGCGAACGTTTTACTTCGACCTGAAAAAAGCACGCAAGAACCTCGAAACCAACGATACGCCCTACACGCCGGCCCACACCCTGATCCGGGCCATGCGGCTGAGTCTGAAGCGGATCCTCGCCGAAGGAATGGAAGCAATCTGGGAGCGCCAAAAGCTCTACGCCGCAGCGGCACGGGCTGGTTTTCAGGCGCTGGGCCTGGAATTGTTTCCCGAACGGCCGAACTCGGCCC
>JANWVS010000281.1 GCA_025056835.1 Gemmataceae bacterium
TGTTCGTCGGCGCCCGGGGCCGCCGCCCGGCCGGTCACAACGTCCGCACTTTGCGGCCTTCGATGCGCAGGCGCCCCTCGGCAAAACGGCGAACCGCCTCCGGATAGGCTTCACACTCTTCGTGAAACACCCGCGCCGCCAACGTCGCCGGCGTGTCGTCGTCGCGGACTTCGACGACCCGCTGAAGGATGATCGGACCATGGTCGTATTCGTTGTCGGCGAAGTGGACGGTGCAGCCGGAGACCTTGACGCCGTAGGCCAAGACCGCCTCGTGAACGCGGTGGCCGTAGTACCCCTTGCCGCAAAACGCCGGGATCAGGGCCGGGTGAATGTTCATGACGCGGCCCAGGAAATCCTCGGGGATGACGAGCAGTTGCAAGAACCCCGCCAGGCAAACGAGATCGACGTCGGCGGCTCGGCACAGGTCAAAGATGCGGCGGCTGAACTCGATCCGGCTGCCGGTCTGCTGGCGCTCGACGATCGCCGTGGGCACGCCGGCACGGGCGGCGCGCTCCAAGGCCCCGGCCGTCGCGCTGCTGGAGACGACCAAGCCGATGTCGGCCCGCAGCCGGCCGTCGCCGCGTCGATCGAGAAAGTTTTGCAACGTCGTGCCGCTGCCGCTGACGAGCACGGCGAGTCGAATAGGCTGGTGCATGGTCGGGTCCCTTCACGATGGCGCCGCAGGAGGCGTTCTACCGGAGGTCGCAGAGTCCGTCCACGGAGCCGCGGCGTCGGCCAACGGAGGGCATTCTTCCCCACCCGGCGGGCAAAGACACGCGGCTTGAACATGGCCGAGCAAGGCGCGGGCGACGTCTGTTTTCGTGGCGGGGGCCAAGGCCCGCCAGCCGGGAACGGCGTTCACTTCCAACACATAATATCCGCCCTCGGGCCGCGGCAGGAGGTCGACGCCGGCAGCCACCGCACCGACGGCGCCGGCTGCCGCCAGGGCCAAGGTCGTTTCCTCGGGTGTGGGCGCGTGCGCGGTGGCTCGGCCGCCTTGGGCGATGTTGGTCCGCCAGTCGCGGCCGGCGACGCGGCGCATGGCCGCCACCACTTGTCCCGCCAAGACAAAGATCCGCAGGTCCCAGCCGGGATGGGAGACGAAGCGTTGCAGGTAAAGTACCGCTTGCAGACGCTCCAAGGTGCGGAAGACGCGCCAGGCCATGTCGGGCGTCTGCACCCGCATCATGCCGCGGCCTTCCGAACCGAATAACGGCTTGACGACGACATCGCCGCCCAGCCGCTCGTACGCCGCAAACGCCGCTTCCGCTCCCTGGCAAACGACCGTCGGCGGCGTCGGCAATCCCGCGGCCTCCAGCCGGGCGCTGGCCAGGTATTTGTCGACACAAATTTCCAACGCTCGCGGCGGGTTGAGGACGAGCCGGCCGCGGCGTTCCAGTTGGTGCAAGACGTCCATGCGAAAGATGACCTGCTCGAGCGAGCCGGGCGGCATGGTCCGCACCACCACCGCGTCGTAACCGTCCAGCGACGTACCGTGCGGCACGGCCGCGTACACCTGCCGAAAATCGACCGCTTCGGCGACGTGGCCCAACTCGCCGGCGGCGCGGATCAGGTCGCGCACGTGCCAGCCGGCACCGCACGACAGCACACCGATGCGCAAAGACTTCGCAGCGATCTTGGTCATGCCGATTCGTTATACGTCCGGGTCGTAAAATGGCGCATGGCCTTCCTGGCCGCCCCTAGTGGGGGCGGTTCGTTCTCAAGGCGCTTGACGCGGGGCCGTGCGGCGTTGCTGCGGCCGGCTGGCCGGTTGCGGTTGTCGAAAGTGCGCCGACGCGGCAGCCGCGCCGTGCCGCCGGGCCCTGGAACGTGATGGATTTAGGCGGAGAAATGTCCCTCGAAGCCGACCAAGCCGGCAGGGCGTGCGGGATGAGCGCGTCGTTCCCGCCGACCATCGTGGTTCGCCATCCCAAGGAAAATCCACGCAAGTGCTCGGTGCTGCCGCTCAAGGGCCGGAGCGATGTCGTGTTTCTGTCGTATCCGGTGCGTGTGCCGCTGCCGCTCGCGAATTATGTGCGACTGTCGGCTGCTGGTCCCGAGCTGACGGCCGCCGACGCCGACCGAGGGGTGTTGCTCTTGGACGGCAGCTGGCGCTGGGCCGAAGCGATGGAGCGCGACTTCCGACATGTGCCGCCACGGTCGTTGCACGGCTGGAAGACCGCCTATCCGCGGGTGTCCAAGTTGGGCACCGACCCGGTCAACGGCCTGGCGTCGATTGAAGCGCTTTTCCTGGCCTACCACATCCTCGGTCGACCGACCGACGGCCTTCTGGATGCTTACCGTTGGGCGGAGGCGTTTCTGCGCGGCAACGGTTTGCCGAATTATCTCAAGTTGCCGCGTTCGCTGGGTCGATGACAGAGCGAATTCTTCTATCGCCGCCTCGCCGAGCGTTCGCCAAGGTGGGCAAGCAAGGAAGCGAGGGCAAGATAGGGAACGCGCCAGTCATGAACCAGGTCGCCGACGAGAGCGCTGCCGTGATACAGCCCGCGCGGCGGCGCGAATGGCCGATCATCCTTCTCGTTGTCGTGGTGGCGCTGGCTTACGTCATCCGCACCGGAACCATACCCATTCGCGGCGAGGAGCCTCGCTGGGCCGAAGTGGCTCGGGAGTTTGTCGAATCCGGCACGTGGATCGTACCGCGCGAACAGGGAGATGTTTTTCTCGACCGACCGCCGCTGCACGTCTGGCTGATTGTGGCCGCGCACCGGATCACGCAGAGCTGGGATGTTTGGACGCTGCGTCTGCCGTCGTTGGCCGCCACGCTGGCGACTACGTTGCTGATCTATGCCTACGGCCGAACCTTTTTGAGCCGATTCGGCGCCTTGGCGGCAGGGCTTGCCTTTGCCACGATGGGCGAGATGTTTCAGACCGGGCGGCTGGCCGAGACCGACGCCCTATTCATCCTGCTGCTGAGCGCCTCGTTGTTGGTGTGGCATTGGGGCTGGATGGGCGGCTGGCCGACGACCGCCACGTGGGGCATTGCCTATGCGTTGGTCGGGCTGGCCATGCTCACCAAGGGGCTTCAAGCGCCGGTCTACTTTGCGGGAACGGTCGGCTGGTATTTGTGGCTCACGGGTAATTGGCGGCAGCTGTTGCGGCCGGCGCACTGGGTAGGTGTCGGCATCGGCCTGTTGGTGGTAGCGCTCTGGTTTGTGCCGTTGGTGCATGAACTGGGGCTGGACGGGGTGACAAGCGCCGTGGAAAAACTCTCGACGTACCGGCTGCGCTGGAAGACGGCACTGGCGCTGCGCCACCTGCTTATCTTTCCTGCCGAAGTGCTCGGTTGCACCGCTCCGTGGTCGCTGTTTTTGGGTCTGTATTGCGCCAAGGGCTTCCGCCGGTCGCTGACTGCGATCCAGCCGCACGTCCTTTTCCTGACGCTCGGGCCGCTCGTCGCGTTTCCCACCTGTTGGTTCCATCCCGGCGGCACGACGCGCTATTTTACGCCCTTGTACCCGCTCTTGGCGCTCTTGATCGGCGTGGCGATCGAGCGCTGCGCCGCTGCGGACGCCGCGAGTTGGCTGCGAGCTTGGTGGCGGGGTTATTTCGGCCTCGCCGCCGGGGTCATGTCGTTCGCGGCTGGGCTGGCGGCGCTGGTGGGCATGGAAGTGTGGCAACCCGGGGCGTTGGCAGAGCTACCGCCGCAAAAAGCGCTCGGCTACGCCGGGCTGTTTGCCCTGTTTTCGGTCCTCGCCTGGTCGGCCCGCGCTGCTCAGACGATGCGCCAGGCCGGTTGGGGCTTGACGGCGATCGCCGGCTTCATGGTGGCGAGCTGCGCCGGTTTCCTGACCGACCTCCGCCTCCAGCGCGCGGTCGACGCGGCCGCGGCCATGGCCGAACTACGCGCGCGGCTGCCTACCGACCAACCCTTGGTGAGTTTCAATCACGTCGCTCCGTTGTTTCGCTACTACTATGGCGGTCAGATCGCGGCCCGTCCGTTTCCCACCTCCGCCGCCGATCCGTTCACGGGTTATTTCTGCTATGACTGGGATCATCGCAGCGAGCCTCCGCAGCTGCCGTTTGCCTGGGAGCGGATCGGGACCTTCTCGCTGGATCGCGTGCGCCGTGAGCGGCCGAGGCAGTATGTCGTCGTCGGGCGGCGGCTGACGGAAACGCCCATCGCCCCAGCGTCTCTCGACTAACCGCGGCGCGAGGCCCGCCGCTGGCGACCCGGCCACGCGGCCGCACAAGT
>JANWVS010000282.1 GCA_025056835.1 Gemmataceae bacterium
TGATGGCCGACGCCGCCAGCGCGATCGCGGTGCCCAGGCCCAGCGACTCCAACGGTTGCGGATGAATCAGCCTCTCAACGGCGTACCACAAGATGCCGCCGGCGGCGACCATGATGAAGGCGCCCTCCAGGCCGCTGGAGAAATACTCGATCTTTTCGTGGCCGTAGGTATGCGACGGATCGACGGGCCGGGCCGCATACCACAGACTGAGATAGGCTGTCGCCGCCGCCACCAGATTCACCAGCGATTCGGCGGCGTCGGAGAGCAAGCCGACCGAGCCGGTAAGCCAATACGCGGCGGTCTTCATGCCGAGCGTTACGATCGCAGCGAGGATCGAAAGGACGATGGGATAGCGCGGCGGATAGTGAGGCATGGTCTTGGTATTATCGAATACGAAGCAAGCTTTCGCCAGTATATTGGCAGAAGGAGTAGCGGCCGTGAGAAGCAAGAGCGTGTTGCGAACATGGGGTGGTGGTGCGTTGGCCGGCGTGACCGTACTCACCGTCGGCCTGACGGCTTGGAGGTCGGCTGCCCCGGCGGGCGACAAGGGACGATTGGCCGCACCGCCGCCGACCGCCTACGAGTGCCGGTTTACAGAAGGTCCGATCGTCATCGACGGCCGGGCCGACGAGGCTGCCTGGAAGCACGCCCAGATCATCGACCAGTTTTACTTGCCCTGGCTCGGCAAGGACGCCCGCCGCGCCCGGACGGCGACCACCGCCAGGCTCCTTTGGGACCGCGAATATCTTTATTTTTGTGCCGACATGGAAGACGCTGACCTTTATGCCGACGTCCTCGAGCACGACGGCATGACTTGGGAAAACGACGTCTTCGAACTGTTTCTCAAACCCGCCGACGACAAGCCCGGTTACTACGAGTTCCAGGTCAACGCGGCCGGCACGATCATGGACTTGTTCCTACCGCGCCGTGGCGCCGGCGGGTACCAACGTTTCATCAAGGACGGCGACTTCCACATCGACGCCAAGGTTCGTCTCCGCGGCACGCTCAACAAGTGGCACGACCGCGACGAAGGTTGGTCGGTCGAAGGCCGCATTCCCTGGTCCGACCTGCTGCGCACCGGGGGTCGTCCCGAACCCGGCGAACGTTGGAAGTTCGCCCTGTGCCGCTACGATTATTCGGTCGATTTTGAAGGTCCCGAACTGTCGACTTGCGCACCGCTGAAGAGCAAGTCGTACCCGGACTTTCATCTCTTCGAGGACTACGCCACGTTGACGTTTATCGGCCCCGACAAGTCGCCCTCCGGCCGCGCGCCCGCCATCGAACGGCGCGTACCGTTGACGACCTCGAACGTCGTCGGTTTTCCCGATCCGCCGCCGCCATTCCGCACCAGAAAAGTCTTCACCCAAGCGACCATCGACTTCCCCCTGTGGATCGAACCGATTCCCGGGACCGACGAGCTTTTGCTCATCGCCAATGAGTCCAACAGCGGCAACATCGTACTCTACTCGTTCAAGGACGACCCAGACGTCAAGGACGTGCACCGTCTCTTGGCTCTTCCAGAGACCGGCTACCACTTCGCCTTTCATCCCCGGTTCAGGGACAACGGCTACATCTTCATCGGCAGCAATGGACGCAACTCCAGCGGCCAAGGCCCCAGGCAGTGCCGTATCGTCCGCTACACCATGACCGCGAGGCCGCGCAGCGGCGGCGACGGCCGCGGGCCGAGGTTTGCGATCGACCCCAAGTCGGCCAAGACGATCATCGAATGGGAATCGGACGGCCACAACGGCGCCGCCCTGACCTTCGGCCACGACGGCATGCTCTACGTCACGACCGGCGACGGCACCTCCGATTCCGACACGCTCGTGGTCGGTCAGGACATGACCTCGCTCTTGGCCAAAATCCTGCGCATCGACGTCGATCGTCCCGACCCGGGCAAGGCGTATTCTGTGCCCAAGGACAATCCATTTCTGAACATGAAAGAGGCCCGTCCTGAAATTTGGGCCTTGGGATTGCGTAACCCCTGGCGGATCACGACCGACGCCAAGACCGGCCACATTTGGGTGGCGCAAAACGGCCAAGACCTGTACGAACAAGCCTTTCTTGTGCGCAAGGGAGACAACTACGGCTGGAGCGTCATGGAAGGGAGCAATCCGTTCTACCTGCAACGACCGCGCGGGCCGAACTTTTACACCCGGCCGACTGTCGAACATCATCACTCCGAGGCCCGCTCGCTCACCGGCGGCATCGTCTATTACGGGACCAGGCATTCCGAACTGGTCGGCGCCTACATCTACGGCGATTATGCGACCGGAAAAATCTGGGCGGTCAAACCCGATGGGACCAAGGTCACCTGGCACAAGGAGATCGCCGAGACGCGCTTCGCCATCACCGGGTTCGGCACCGACAGCCGGGGTGAAATCCTGATCTGCGACTACCAGGGAGGCGGCAAGGGCGGTTTATACACCCTCGACCCAGCCCCCAAGGACGCGCCGCCGTCGCGCTTTCCCAGGAAACTCAGCGATAGCGGACTATTCCGCTCCGTCAAAGGCCATGTCATGGAGCCGGGCCTGATTCCGTACACCGTCAACGCTGTGCTTTGGTCCGACGGCGCCGGCAAGCAACGCTGGCTCGGCATTCCCGGCGACGGCGTCATCGAATTCACCACGAACCGCGGTTGGAATTTTCCCGACGAGACGGTGATCGTCAAGTCGTTTTACCTCGACCTCGAAGAAGGCAACCCTGCTTCGCGCCGCTGGATCGAAACCCGCTTCCTCACCAAACAACTCGGCCAATGGTATGGCTATTCCTACGAATGGAACGACGAGCAAACCGAGGGCACACTCGTCGACGCCAAGGGCAAAGACCGCGAGTTTACCGTGCGCACGGTACGCGGCGAGAAGAAACTCCTCTGGCACTACCCCAGCCGCAGCGAATGCATGGTCTGTCACAGCCGGGCCGCCAACTTCGTCCTCGGTTTGACGGAGTTGCAGTTCAACCGAGAACACGACTATGGCGGCGTCCGCGAGAACCAATTGCGCGTGCTCGAACGGCTTGGTCTGTTCCGCGTCAACTATTTCGAGGAAACCCGGCAACGCCTCCGCGAAGCCCTGAAAGACCAAGGCAAGTCCGAACGCGAGATCGACGCCTATCTGGAGCGACAACTTGCGACGCGCGGCCAACGGGAACCGCGGACCTCGTCGTTGCTCGCCGCGGCGCCGGAGAAGTACCGCAAGCTGGTGGATCCCTACGACCCCAAGCAAGACCTCGCCTTACGGGCCCGATCCTACCTGCACAGCAATTGTTCGCAGTGCCACGTCGAAGCCGGCGGCGGCAACTCGCAAATGGAACTCGAATTTACCACGCCGCTGGACAAAATGCGCGTCGTCGACGTCAAACCTGTTCACGACACTTTCGGCCTCCAAGACGCTCGACTCATCGCTCCCGGCCATCCCGAACGTTCCGTACTGCTCCGGCGCATCAGCCATCGCGACAAGGGGCACATGCCGCCGTTGGCAACGCGCTTGGTCGATCAAGAATCGGTGCGGCTGCTGGAAGAGTGGATCCGCAGCATGAAGTAACGCCGCCCGCCCGCTGCGAGGGGGCAATTTGGGCAAGGAGACCATGCACGTCGATACGCCGCAAACTCGTTGCCGGGCCGGCATCGCTCGCTGCGACATCACCCCGCCGGTCGGCATTTATCACCGCATGTGGGGCGCAGCGACACACGACCGCGCGGTGGGAGTTCATCGTCCGCTGACGGCCACCGCGCTGTGGGTAGAGCCGCTTGACGGCGACCGCGGCCAGGGACTCCTCGTCGTCGCCTTGGATCATTGCGTCCTGGAACGGCCGGAAATCGAGCGGCTCCAGAGTGCCGTAGCGGCCGCCGCAGCCATCAGGCCCGATCAGGTGCTGGTCACCCTGTCGCACACCCATGCTGCTGGACTCATGATGCGTCAGCGCCGCGATCAACCAGGCGGCGACTTGATCGGGCCGTACTTGGATGATCTCGCCCGGCGCTTGGCGGAGATGGCCCCCCGCGCCCTGGGCGATGCTCGCGCGGCAACGATCGTTTATGGCCTGGGCCGATGTTCCCTAGCCGCCCATCGTGACTTTGCCGACCATGTTCGGCGGCAGTACGTCTGCGGCTTCAATCCATCTGGACCGGCGGACGACACCGTGGTCGCGGCGCGCGTCACGGCCGAATCGGGGCGGCCGTTGGCGACGCTCGTAAACTAT